>NZ_JBYTBB010000001.1:0-223258 GCF_058788755.1 Lysinibacillus sp. FW301-JW8 | reverse complement strand
TCTGAAAAAAACTCAGATAGCTGGCCATTCGTCATGCGTACCGATAAGGTGCGCTTATTTTTGTATTTCGGGCTTACGATTTTTTTGATATTTCTTTACTATTAGGAATGCGTAATACGAGTTTTTTTGGAAGCTTTTCAAACAAGCTCAAAAACTAGATCAATTACGCCGAGAAGCAATTAATTGTAGTATTTTGTATGAAAAATAATAAAATTTTTTAACCTATATTTAACCTTAGCGTGTTAAAATATGAAACGCTATGGTTTATTACAAAAAAACAACAAACAAGTCAAAATTTCAAAGGTATGCTCTATATTTGTAATAATAAATAAGATTTTAAGAAGTTTTTTATTTTCGATTTTATATAATGGATGTGAATTTATGGAAAAAATCCCTGATTGGGTTTGTATTACAGGTTTAGCATCAATACTAATAGGAATCACTTTTATGATACAAGGAAATATAGGTATAGATTTAGCAGATGAAGGCTATCTTTGGTACGGTGCAATTCATACATACTTGGGAGAAGTGCCCTTATTAGATTTTCAGTCTTATGATCCAGGAAGATACTACTGGTCGGCTTTTTGGTTCAAAATATTTGGTAATACTCATATACTCACACTTAGAATTGCGGTAATGTTATTTTTATTAATTGGCTTAACATGTGCGTTGCTTGCTGTTAGACGTGTAACGAAATCATGGGGATATTTATTATTAGTAGGCATTTTATTGATGGTATGGGTATACCCTAGACACAAAATATTTGATATTAGCATTTGTATGATTGCAGTGTATATGGTTATTTTGTTGCTAGAAAAGCCTAAGAAGATACGCTATCTATTTAGTGGGATGACTATAGGACTTGCTGCAGTTTTTGGTAGTAATCATGGCTTGTATTTACTTATTGCTTTTACTATTGCATTTTTATATATTTTTTTTAAGATAGGTAGAACAGCTTTTTTGAAAAAAGCAGGAATTATGGGATTAGGGATTCTAATAGGCTATTCTCCAAGACTTCTAATGTTTATATTTATTCCTGAGACATTTACAAATTACATTAATACAATTATTTGGCTATTTCGACTAGGGAGCACTAATCTCCCACTACCTATTCCATGGCCGTGGAGAGTGGATTTTAAACATTTGTATACTACAGATATTGTTCGTGAGTTTATTATAGGTTGTCTATTTATCCTGATCTTACTTTTTCCGATATTATGGATTATTTATGCGTTTGCCTCAAAAAAAGTAAACTTATATCTTGCAGCTTCTGTATTTGTTGGTCTCCCTTATGCACATGTTGCTTTTTCACGGGCAGATTTAGGACATTTAGCTCAAGCTATTTCTCCATTACTGTTAGGAATTTGTTTTTTTGTTTTAGAGTTTTCTAAAAAAAACAGGAGGAATTTTGTTATTTTTACCACCTTTATATTGAGTATTTCATGGTTGTCCATTGTTAAAGTACAACCATTGTATCAAAAATTAACAGCACCTCCAGATACGTTTGTGAATTATACAATTACAAACAATAATTTATGGTTAGATGTATCTAGTGCTAATTTTATTCAAACAGTAGAAGATGTCAAAAAACAATATCTTAAAAAAGGGGAAACTCTCTTTATTGCTCCTCATTCCCCTACTTTATATCCGATATTGGATATTAAGTCTCCATTATGGGATATTTATTTATTGTTCCCTGCAACTGAGGATAGACAACGAGAACAAATTAAAGAGTTAGAGGATAAAAATGTTAAATTAGTTATTATTGGAGATATTGCATTGGATGGGAGGGAAGAATTACGCTTCCAAAATACTCATCCCTTTCTATGGGAGTATTTAAATCAGCATTTTCATGAAATCCCTGTGGACAGTCTTCCTTCGAACTATGTAGTGATGCGGTATTTGGATACAAAAGTAAGGTAATTTGAAGAGGAGAAATTATGAAATGATCCCATTATATAAGCCCTTAGTTACAGGAGAAGAAAATTTATATATTGAAAAAGCTATGGGAATAGGGAGACTCTCAGGAGACGGTTTATTCACTCAACAATGCAGTAGTTGGCTTGAAGATACATTAAAGTGTAGAAAAGCTCTTCTAACTACATCGTGTACCCATGCACTTGAAATGGCTGCCATTTTGTTGGATATTTCTGAAGGTGATGAAATTATTGTGCCCTCCTTTACATTTGTCTCTACAGTAAATGCTTTTGTACTGCGTGGCGCTAAATTGGTATTTGTAGATATTAGACCCGATACAATGAATATAAATGAGATGTTAATTGAGAAAGCCATTACAAAAAAAACTAAAGCGATTGTCCTTGTTCACTACGCCGGAGTTTCTTGTGAAATGGCTATAATCATGGAGCTTGCAAATAGATACAATCTTATTGTTATTGAAGATGCAGCTCATGCTTTAATGAGTGGTTATCATAATGAATATTTAGGGACAATTGGTCATTTAGGATGCTTCAGTTTTCATGAATCAAAAAATTATCATTGTGGGGAAGGAGGCGCATTAATAATAAATGACGAAAGGTTTATTGAAAGGGCAGAAATAATAAGGGATAAAGGAACAAACCGAAAAAAGTACTTTCAAGGAAAGATAGCTAAGTATACTTGGGTTGATATAGGTTCTTCATATTTAATGAGCGAGTTAAATGCCGCTTTTTTGTATCCTCAGTTATTGTTAGCAGAAAAGATTAATAATAATAGATTAAAAAGCTGGGAAACCTACTATAATGCTTTTAATGAATTAAAACTTGGAGATAAACTCACTCTCCCGTTTATTCCTAAAAAAACTAAACAAAATGCTCACTTATTTTTTATTAAAGTCAGAAACCAAAACGTCAGAAATGGCTTAATGACTTTTTTACAAAAGAATGGAGTGTCTACTGCGTTTCATTATGTTCCCTTACATAGCACTAAGATGGGGGCAATACATGGATTTTTTAATGGTGAGGATATTTATACGACGAATGAAAGCGAAAAACTATTAAGACTTCCTATGTACTACGACTTAAAACAGGAAGATATTTATTATACAGTGACATTAATAGCACAATACTTAAATGATGATGACGGGAAGAATGCTGATGAAAAAGATAGACGCCTACTGGGAGCAACAGAATCTTAATAAAAAGGTTTTAGAAATTGAATTTGATGGGGGGGACTCAATCAGTTGTTTTGATATCCTTGAAGATGATTATTTAAACTATGAATACATTGTGGCTAAAGTACCTAAACTTAAAATGGGCTTTGTACATAAGCTTGAGGAATCGGGTTTTAAATTTATGGAAACACAAATAGAAATGACTTTGAACTTAAAAAAGTTTGTAAAACCATCAACTTATTCTAGTAAACTTCAATTTCAAGCTGTAGAATCAATTGAACAATTAGAAGAGCTATTGTCACAAATTGATAAAACTCTTTTTGTAACTGATAGAATTTCACTTGACCCACTACTAGGTATTGATTTTGCACATAAACGTTATAGTAATTGGATTAGAACGGGTTTCCATAGTGAGGATACTTTAATCATTGAAGTGGTAAAAAAGACAGATAAGATAGGCTTTTTTTATTTGACTAAAAAAAATGATAAAATTGTACAGGCTGTATTAGCTAGTGTGTACAAAAACTTTAGAAGAAGAGGGATAGGTTTAAGTTTTTTGGAGGAGATTTGCTATTGGATGGTTGAGGCAGGATATAGAAAAGTAAATACAAGAGTTTCATCTAACAATCTCGAATCACTAAGAGCATATTTATCTGTTGGCTTTGAAATTAAGGAGATTTACTATATTTTAAGAAAAATAACAAGATAATATATGAAAAGGAACTTAATGTGAGACAGATTGAACTATCAGTAGTAATACCTGTTTATAATTCTCAAGATACGATTGGAACTGTGGTACATTCTCTAATTCATCTATATAATGAAATATTTTTATTAGAGATCATCCTTGTCAATGATGGTAGTAAGGATAAGAGTCTTGAAAGATGCGAAGAATTAAGTAATCAATATACTAATGTTATTGTAATTCATCAAGAGAAAAACAGTGGTCAACAGCAGGCATTGATGACAGGACTTAGACAATGTCAAGGAGATCTTGTTGTTTTAATGGACGATGATATGCAAAATCCGCCTTCTGAGGTCATAAAGCTTATTGGTAAAATTAATGAGGGGAAGGGGTATGATGTTGTCATTGGGCAAAGAATTACTTATAATCAAACTTGGTTTAGGAAGTTTGTATCTAAATTAAATCAATTAATTATGTCCCTAAGTATGAAGCAAAAAATTTCATTTAGTAATTTTCTGATTATGAAAAGATCTATGGTTATAAAAATTACTATGGATCAATCTTCTAAGCCAGTTATTCAAGGTCTAATATTAAAAAGTAAAGCTAATATTGCAAATGTATTAACAGAGCACCACGAGGGAGGTAGTAGGAAATCCAATTATAATCTAGTAAAATTATTTAAATTTTGGTTAACTACTATACGATATTTGCCTTCGTATGTGAAATACATACTTTTTCTATTGATGCTTATAGTAGGTGTAGGTATTATTTTTTTAATAAATTATTTAATCAGGCTTTGATTCTTCATAATATAGGAATTAAAGCCTTTTATATTTAATTTCAATTAGTTTAGAATAAATAAAAGGATATAGGGAAAAGAGTACTATAATATAGAATTGAGGGGTAATTTGGTTAGTATAGCTGTTCAAATTGTTACATATAACAGTGCTGATTATATTAAGTCTTGTTTAGACTCTGTATTTTTACAATCGCATCCAATAGAAAAAGTGGTTGTAGTGGATAATAATTCAAAGGATGATATTTCAAAGCTGATGCTTCAATATCCAGATGTCCATTTTGTTCAAAATGATGTGAATCGTGGTTTTGTGGGTGGGCATAATCAAGCATTAAATTACACAAATACAGACTACGTTCTTGTATTAAATCCAGATGTCATATTAAATAAGGTTTATATTCAGTATATTTTAGACTATATGATTCAAGATAATCGAGTAGGTGCAACTACAGGGAAATTATATAGAGATTTTGAATCACGTATTATTGATAGTACAGGGATTAATATCAAGAAAAATCGCCGTGCAATTGATCGAGGAAGTGGCGAAGTGGACCAAGGACAATATGATGATGAGAGAAGGGTTTTTGGAGTTTCTGGGGCTGCGGCTGTTTATAAAAGAGAAATGATTGATATGATTTCAGAAGATGGACAATTTTTTGATGAAAGTTTTTTTGCTTATAAAGAAGATGTTGATGTTAGTTGGAGAGCTAGATTAGCAGGTTGGGAAATAAGTTTCATCCCTCAATCAATAGCAAAACATGAAAGAGGCTGGAAGGATAATAAATCGAGGAAAAATATTTCTCTTAAAACAAGAAAGCATTCCTATATCAATAGACATTTTTATGTAATCAAGAACGATAATTTATTTTACTTTTTATTGCATTTTCCTTTTATTTTTATATACGAAGTAACTTGTTTAGTTTATATTCTCTTCAAAGAACCCAAGCTTTTAAGTGCCTATAAACTTCTTTTTAAAGAGTATAAAGCTTTAAAAATTAAGAAAAAATTTATACAATCATGTAGAACAGCTCCTTCAAAAAAGATTTATCAATATTTTAAAGGAATATGGTAAAAATTAAAATGGATTTAAGTATAGTAATCGTAAATTATAATACAAAAAAGCTAACAATTGATTGTATTCAATCAGTTTTAAACTCAAGATTGAATTTTCAATATGAGATTTTTGTAGTAGATAATGCTTCTTCAGATAGCTCTGTAGTACAAATCAAAAGTCTATTCCCCCATGTAAAGGTTATATCTAATAAGGAAAACGTCGGATTTTCCAAGGCAAATAATCAAGCGATAAAAGTATGTAGCGGCCGATATGTATTATTGTTAAATTCTGATACTATAGTAAATGAGTGTACATTAGATAAGATGATTCTCTTTATGGATGAGGAGAAGGATATTGGCGCTGTTGGCTGCGAAGTAAATTTACCTGATGGTACCTTAGATAAGGCTTGCCATAGGGGCTTTCCGACTCCGGAAGCATCCTTCTATTATATGATAGGTTTAGCCCAAAAATATCCTACTAGCCCTAAATATAATAGCTATCATAAAAGTTATATGAATATGCATGAGGTACATGACATCGATTGCTTAGTTGGGGCTTTCATGATGGTTAGAAGGGAAGCATTTGAGCAAGTAGGTTTATTAGATGAAGAATTTTTTATGTATGGGGAAGATATAGACTGGTGTTTTAGAATAAAAGAGGCTGGCTGGCGAATTGTTTATAATCCTACTGTTTCAATTGTTCATTACAAAGGGGCAAGTAGTCGAAAAAAACCATATAAAATAGTTTATGAGTTTCATAGGGCCATGTATTTATTCCATAAAAAGCATTATGCAAAAAAATATAATTTTTTAATTAATAGTGTAGTTTATACAGGAATTACATTAAAGCTAACCTTCGCTACTATTAGTAACCTTTTGAAAAAAGTACATTAAATTATAAAGTTAAATAGGTGATAAAAGTGATAAGAGGAAAAGAGCGCTTTATTACACAACTATATATGACAACAGATTTCATCTTTATTCAATTAGCATTTGCTGTTGCATGGTATTTTCGTTTTGTGATTAATAAAGAGCAACATGGATCATATTTGCCATTAACAGATTATTTCATTTGGAACATTGTTTACTCTGCTGCATTTTTGGCTATTGGTTTTTTGATTGGCTTATATGTTCCGAAAAGGAAAATGAAGTTTGCAAAAGAAGTTTCTAGAATAGTTCAAGTGCAAATTTATAGTATGTTTGTTTTATTAAGTGCCTTATTTATTGTTAAGACGATAGATATATCTAGGATGTTCTTGGCTATATATTTACTAGTTGGATTTTTGATTATCGTCACGTATCGTTTTTTTGTTAAGCAATTTTTAAGAGCGATGAGAAAAAAAGGCTTTAATCAACAGTTTGTTTTAATTTTAGGAGCGGGTTCCATCGGAAAAAGATATATCGAGAATTTGGATAATCATCCTGAGTATGGACTTAGAGCAATTGGTTTTTTAGATGATTTTAAACAAATTAATAGAGAACAGAAAATATTAGGCAAAATAGAGGATTTATCTACAACACTAGAAAATACCATTATTGACGAAGTCGTAATTGCTTTACCCTTAACAGCGTTTTCTAAATATCATCAAATTATTGAAATGTGTGAGAAAGCGGGAGTTCGTGTATCTATTGTTCCAGACTTTTACGATATACTACCTGCAACTCCGCATTTTGAAAGTTTTGGAGATTTACCAGTCATTAATGTCAGAGACATACCTTTAGATGAATATGTGAATAGATTGTTGAAGCGTTTATTTGATATTGTTTTTGCACTTTGTGCGATACTTGTTACATCTCCTTTGTTATTGTTAATCGCAATTGGCGTGAAATTAACATCTCCAGGTCCTATTTTATTTAAGCAGGAGCGTGTGGGGCTAAATAGAAGAACGTTTTCTATGTATAAATTTAGATCTATGAAGCATATGTCTGTTGAAGCCTCTAATACACAATGGACTGTCGAAAATGACCCAAGAAGAACTAAATTTGGTACTTTCTTGCGAAAAACAAGTCTTGATGAATTTCCTCAATTTTTTAATGTACTGAAAGGCGATATGAGTATAGTAGGACCTAGACCTGAACGACCTTATTTTGTGGATCAATTTAAAGAAGAAATCCCGAAATATATGATAAAACATCATGTGAGACCGGGAATTACTGGTTGGGCTCAGGTCTGTGGGCTACGAGGAGATACTTCAATTGAAGACAGAATTGAGCATGATATTCAATATATTGAAAATTGGACATTATTATTTGATATTAAAATTATTATGAAGACAATCATTAATGGCTTTGTAAATAAAAATGCATACTAGTATTGAGTATAAATGATTTATACTGATTGAAGCTTGCTGGTGAATCGGGATAATCACTTTTTAGAAAAGGTAAGTCAAAAAAATCAATAATACTCAAGTGTTCATGATATTTAGTTTTTTAAGGAAGTGACATTATATGAAAAAAATCCGCAAAGCCATCATCCCAGCTGCTGGACTCGGAACACGCTTCTTGCCAGTTACTAAAGCCATGCCAAAAGAGATGTTGCCAATTGTTGACAAACCAACGATTCAATATATTGTGGAAGAAGCTATTGCCTCTGGGATTGAGGATATTATTATTGTAACAGGTAAGGGTAAACGAGCAATTGAGGATCATTTCGATAATGCTCTAGAGCTTGAAACAAACCTAATTGAAAAAGGGAAACTTGATATGCTTGAAAAAGTACAAGAATCTGCGAATGTCGAAATTCACTACATTCGTCAAAAAGAGCCTCTTGGATTAGGACATGCGATTTGGTGTGCTCGTAAATTTATTGGTGATGAACCATTTGCTGTCCTGCTAGGTGATGATGTTGTGAAAAGTGAAGAGCCTTGTTTAAAACAATTAATGAATCAATATGAAAACACCTTATCTAGTGTTATTGGTGTACAAGAGGTACCAGATGAGGATGTCCATCGTTACGGTGTGATTGATCCGGTTAACACTGATAATCGATTAATGCAAGTGACGCAATTTGTAGAAAAACCTGCATTAAAGGATGCACCATCCAATTTTGCGATAATTGGGCGCTATGTACTGACACCTGAAATATTCCGCTTTTTAGATGAGAAGAGGAAGGGAAAGGGTGGCGAGATTCAATTAACCGATGCCATTGAATCATTAAATGGCCTTCAACGAGTGTTTGCCTATGCGTTTGAGGGGCGTCGTTATGATGTTGGTGAGCAATTAGGATTTATTGAAACGACGATTGATTTTGCATTAGAACGTGAGGATTTAAGTGAGGGTGTAAAAGAAATTATTTTAAAAAAAGCGAAACAGTTAAGTGGTGAAACTTTATGATTTTAGTTGTTGGCGGTGCCGGATATATTGGTAGTCATTTTGTAAAGGAATTAGTAAAGGACTATGATGTAGTTGTACTTGATAATTTAAGTACGGGTCATCGTTGGGCAGTTGATGCAAAGGCTATTTTTATACAAGGTGATTTAGGAGATTCAACAATTGTTCAACGAATATTTGATACATATAAAATTGACACGGTTATACATTTTGCAGCCTTTAGCTTAGTAGGTGAATCTGTGATTGATCCTATGAAATACTATGAGAATAATGTAGCAGCCACATTGAATTTGTTAAAAGCTATGAAGCGTAATGAAATTAATAAATTTATTTTCTCTTCTACCGCTGCTACGTATGGTATGCCGACTGTTGATTTCATTGATGAAAAAACCCCTACTAATCCTATCAATCCGTATGGTCAGTCAAAGTTAATGGTTGAGCAAATGCTGGCGGATTTTGCGCAAGGCTACCAGATAAAATATGTTGTATTGCGTTATTTTAATGCTGCTGGAGCACATGAGACAGCTGAAATTGGTGAAAGTCATAATCCAGAAACGCATTTAATCCCCTTTATTCTTCAGCATTTAGGAGGACAACGAGACTCCATTTCAGTGTTTGGTACTGACTATGATACACCTGATGGCACCTGTATCCGAGATTATATTCATGTCACTGATTTGGCAAAAGCACATTTATTAGCGTTAGAGGCACTATTAAGCAATACTATTGAAACCGCGACATATAATTTAGGTAATGGCAATGGTTATTCAGTAAAGCAAATCATTGAAACTTGTGAGCTTGTAACAGGAAAAAAAGCCAATGTACGATATGCTGAACGACGTGCTGGTGATCCTGCTAAGTTAGTTGCTAATGCGGATAAAATTTATGCAGAATTAGGATGGAAGGCCCAATTGGATATCCAAGATATCATTAAAAGTGCATGGACTTGGCATAAAAAGCAATTCTAATTTCCAACTCGACATGGTTCGAGTTGGTTTTCTTTTTTTTATATGTCATAATATACATATCAAAATTTACCTTAAGAAGTGAGGACTCTATGGTGTTTGCAGAAATTGTAAAAACAACATTGCTAAATTGTTCGCTAGATGATAATGATCTCGTACAATATAAAGATCGTGTAAAAGAAATCCATAATGCATTACCACATTATCCATTAACAGGCTGGATTGAGTCACCCTTACAAAATCATGAGGGATTGCTTACCTCTATTGAACGTGTGGCAAGTGAAATAAGAGCTTGTGCGGATGTTCTGGTTGTTGTAGGCGTTGGTGGCTCTTTCTTAGGTGCCCGTGCAATCCAGGAGGCACTAATGCCTTATTTTGGGCTGGCTAAGGGCGGCATTGAGGTTGTCTATGTTGGCTTGAATATGAGTGGTGCATATATTAAGGAGCTTCTCACTTATTTAGATACGAAACAAGTATATGTCAATGTGATTTCCAAGTCAGGTGGAACTATGGAGCCAGCGTTGGCCTTTCGTGTAATGCGTTTATATATGGAGGAGCGTTATGGCGAGAAGGTAACGGAGCGTATTATTGTTACGACAGATGCGGATAAAGGCATCTTAAAAGGGATTGCTGATAAGGCTGGATATCGTCAATTTGTCATTCCTGCTGATGTGGGTGGGCGTTATTCTGTTTTAACGCCTGTAGGTTTATTACCTGTGGCAGTAGCAGGTGTAGATATTCGTGCTTTAATGGGTGGTGCACATCATGCAGCAACAGAGTTAGCAGAAGAGGATTTGGCACATAATGATGCCTATAAATATGCGGTGATGAGACATATGCTTTATGAGCAGGGCTATACCATTGAATTGCTTGCTTCCTTTGAGCCTGGACTCAATAAATTCCATGAATGGTGGAAACAGCTTTTTGGTGAAAGTGAAGGGAAAGAGCATAAGGGGCTATATCCTTCTACTGTTAATTTCTCCACTGATTTACATGCGATTGGGCAGTTTATTCAGGAGGGGAGTCGTGTTATGTTTGAGACATTGCTACATTTCCATGAAATAGAGGGAGATTTAGCTGTACCATTTGATGCTCGCAATGAGGACGGCTTGAATTATCTGTCGACACGTACTTTTAATGAGATTAATGCAATCTCTAAGCAAGGAACGGCCCTTGCACATGCAGAAGGTCAAGTGCCTGTTATTCAATTAGAATTGCCTAAGCTTGATGCTTATCATCTTGGGTATTTGATTTACTTCTTTATGAAGGCCTGCGCAATGAGTGCTTGCTTATTAGAGGTTAATCCATTTGATCAGCCTGGTGTGGAGGCCTATAAACGTAAAATGCTAGAGTTGCTGAAAGAAGAGAAGGTGATAAATAAATGAAGAATGTCCATGAATTATATAATTGCTGGTTGGAGCAGTCTCTTCCTATCTATTTAGCTGAGGAGCTTTCCTCTACTGCAAGTGATGAACAAGCAGTAGAAGATCGCTTTTATCAATATGTGTCCTTTGGTACAGGGGGGATGCGTGGTGTTTTAGGTGCTGGAACGAATCGTATAAATATCTATACGATTCGTCGTGTTGCTGAAGGGCTTGCTCGTTATATTGAGATCAATGGCGAGGCTGCTAAAAAGCGTGGTGTTGTTATTGCCTTTGATACACGTCATTTTTCGTATGAATTTGCCTGTGAGACAGCGAGTGTACTAGGAGCACATGGTATTCGTTCATATGTTTATAAGGAAGCAAGACCAACACCACAGCTATCATTTACGGTTCGGAAATTAAATGCCTATACAGGTGTGGTCATTACAGCCAGCCATAATCCGAAGCAATATAATGGGTTTAAAGTATATGGTGAAGATGGTGCGCAGTTAACGCCACAATTTGCTGAAGCAATTATTGACTATATGAACGAAATTGAGGATATTTTTGCTATTCAAGTGAAGGAACTCGCGACATTAGAGCAGCAAGGGCTTGTTACTTGGCTTGCAGGTGATTTGGATGATGCATATTTATCGAGTCTTTTAACCTTAAAAGAAAATCAAGATATTGCGTTGGATATGAAACTCGTTTATACACCATTGCACGGTGCTGGCTTGGTGCCCGTTAGTGAAGGGTTGCGGGCATTTGGTTTTCAACAGGTACATATTGTGGAGCAGCAAGCTGTGCAGGATGGTGATTTTCCTACAGTTTCATATCCTAACCCAGAGGAATCGAAAGCTTTTGAGTTAGCTATGAATCTTGGTGCACAGGTTGGAGCGGATCTATTGTTAGCAACTGATCCAGATGCGGACCGTTTAGGTGTGGCCGTTAAAAGTGGAGATAGTTATGAGCTGTTAACAGGCAATCAACTTGGTGCATTATTGCTCCATTATTTATTGTCTACAAAGCAACAATGTGGAACACTGCCTAGCAATGGGGTTATGCTGAAAACAATTGTTACATCTGAATTAGGTACTCATATTTCTGAAAAATTTGGCGTAACGACAGTAAACACATTAACGGGCTTTAAATATATTGCTGAGAAGATTGCAGAATATGAGCAATCAGGTGACTATTCGTATGTATTTGGCTATGAAGAAAGCTATGGTTATTTAATAGAAACTTTTGTGCGTGATAAGGATGCTGTACAGGTAGCATTAAAGGTTGCGGAAATGGCTGCTTTTTATGCCAAGAAAGGGCAAACTTTATTAGATGGTCTGCAAAGCCTATACGATCAATTTGGTACCTATCAAGAGGCACTAGTTTCTCAAGTATTTGAAGGTAAAAATGGTCAGGAAGAGATGAAGGCTATCTTAAATAACCTTCGCCAAAATGCACCTACATCCATTGGTGGGATAGCGGTTAAACGTTTTGAGGATTATTTAACAGGTATTTCGACTTTAGCAGATGGCACTACTGAGAACATTACATTACCTAAAGAAAATGTGTTGAAGTATGTTTTAGAGGATACCTCTTGGGTGGCTATTCGTCCATCAGGCACAGAACCAAAATGTAAATTTTATTTTGGTGTTGTTGGACAAACAGCAGAAGAGGCAAAAGATAAATTAAAGCGACTTCAGGCTACATTTGAGGTTTAAATAAATCCTATTAAAAAACGCCCACTTTTTTAAGTGGGCGTGCACATTATTGAAGCCGTTTTAATTCAGCTTCCTGTTGGATTGAGCGCACTGACAATAGTTCGATAATATGATGCTGGCTTTCTTGAATTGCCTCTAGTCGGTTTACTTTTTCATTTGTTTCTAAAACAGCTTGTTTAATTTGCTGTTGTTCAACTTCTATTACTGCAAGTCGATTTTCCACAGATTCAAGCCGATTCTCTACGGACTCAAGTCTATTTTCTACAGAATCAAGGCGATTCTCAATAGAATTAAGCCGTTGATTCATTTGTTTTAGCTCGCTTAAAACTTCCTCCATTCCTTTCACCTCTCTTCATTTTAAATCTATCTATTTTTTTAATCTCTCTCTATATAAGTAATCTCTCTAATTATAACATAGAAAACAAGCTTACAAGTATCACCATTGCAATCATCGACAAAATATGACATGCTTAAAAGAGAGAGAAAAGAACTAGGAGAATGTTGTAGTGATTAAAGAGTGGGATTACCTACGTGTGGTGGCGTGTCTGTCTATTTTACTATTACACACATCTTCGTGGGTTATTATGGAGGTTGGGGCAGAGCCGGAGCAGACGATTTATCTTTTTTTTAGGATTGCGTTGTGCTATGCGACACCGACGTTTATTGTACTGTCTATTTTAATATTGGCCAATCGTTATCATGAGAATATACCAAGGAATTTTTGGTCGAGTAGGATTCAATATATTTTTATTCCCTTTTTAGTATGGGCTTTTATCGATGCAGTAGTTGTTGAGTCCATTTATCAAAAAGGTTTATTATGGGAAAAGTATTTTGCTAATATTGTTTATGGGGAATTTGTTGGATGGTTTGTTGTGGTTATTATGCAGCTATATGTAATCTTTACGCTGATAACACGTTTTAAATGGTCTATAGTATGGTTTTTACCATTAAGTGTGTTGGTTACACTTATTCATCATACAGTGATTTTATTGCCATATCCTATTTTTCAAGAAAATAGTATTTGGCTGCGGTTTTTCTTTACTGGTTGGCTTGGTTATTTTGCTGTTGCCTATGCATTTGGTATCTATTATTCTCAGATTGCAGCATTAGCTCGAAAATATCGATATTCGACAGTTGTATTAGTTGTACTGTCTGCTGTCTTTTTGTATATTCGTTTGCTTTTAGGTTTCGTAGAGGTACATTCAAGGCGTCTTGATTTAATACCATTTGTGATTAGTATGGTGCTATTTGTGATTGCCTGGGGGCAGTCTTTACCGCATACAAAAGCTGTTAAAGTGCTGAGTCAATATGCGTTTATGATTTATCTCACGCATTGGGAAGTTTTGCGTTTATCAACTGGCTGGTTTGTAAAGCATTTCGATAGTACCCTAGTCCGTGTACCACTGTTGTTGCTGTGGACGTTAGCGGTTTGTCTACTGTTGACTAAATTCATTTCATTGCTGCCATTTAGTCAATGGATTGTGGGGAAAATAAAAAGACGTACTACACAGTAAAAAGCAGTGATTTCTTTCAAAATAGAAATCACTGCCTTTTTTTGTAGTATCGCCGGTAGCTTCAACGAAATCGCCGCAAGAAGTTGAAATATCACCGGTAGTTTCAACGAAATCGCCAGTAAAAGTAAAAATACCGCTACTAGTTTACAATGTAAATCATTCTGGCATTAATTTTAAATTTCGATCATTGTATGCTAACACCACGTAATCAGGCTGTACATTTTGTAAATATGAAATAATATCCTTCTCCAAGTATCGCAAATCTAAAATAGTTAGCTTTTTAAAATGGCTTGCTACATGAAATTGAATAGCATTAAAATAAGAATCTTTGATAACAACAATATGTTTATCACTGTCATAGTCTTCATTAACTATTGTGAGCTCTGCAAAGTCTCGACTATAGGCATCTGCATAGTTTACGACTGTGTCAGGATTCATTTTTTTTGCACGACCATATACAGCCTCGTATGGGGCAGTAACGCCTCCTTCGATTGTACCGTCATAGATGGTAAATTGTGTTGCAAACGAAGGTGGTTCGTTATAGCAAATTTGATCGTGGTTATCAACGGTCATGTATAAGATTTTATTCCAGGAACCAGCAAACTTATTAGGTAAGCAAAAGGCGTTGTCTTCCTTGTATGGAATCGGCTGAATTGCTTCACCAAGTCGCTCGCTCATTGTTTTTATTAGTGCCTCGTAGCCTGTGTATGCACCGCGCATAGTCCAGTGATGATCTGTTTTAAAGAAGTACTGTTCTGTAGAGAAGTCATTCTTCATTTCATCATAGAGTCGGATATTGTCAACGCCAGCAGCAGTAACAAGCTTATGTAAGCGCTCATTATTGGCTATTCCGGCATCTTCAGGCATATAGCTAGGACTTGGTTCCCGTGAGTAAGTAGCCTTCGCTGGCAGTGAATAAAACGTAAACGGTATTCTTTTTTCGGCTAGTCCCTCGCTGAGCTTTTGCAAATCAGTGGCAAAGGAAGTAAGTTCCTTTTCAGATTTTGCTACGGCTGGCTTCGAAATAATCCAGCCACTAGTATCGTCTACTGCGTATTTATCGTTTAAATAGGTTTTGCCAACCGCTCGCTGGAAGTGCACATAATTGCGCATCCATGTATCACGGGCAGGAAACTGATCGGAAATATAGGATTCCACCTGTTTTGACCATGCGCCAGAGAAGATTTCCTGTAAGCTAGGTGATAGATTGGCAGATTCCAATGGACGATTTTCCATTTCTGACTGTTTACGGTCCACAGTTTTGACATGTATGACGAGGCCACCGAAAATGATGCAAAAAAAGGTTATTGGTAATAGATACATTTGAATTTTTCGCATGCTGTCCCACCTAGAATCTAAAGTATATAAATGGATTATGTGTTGCGTTGACTAAAAACATTGTGATAAAGAGTAACAGTGCTCCATAGTAAATGGTTTGTCCAAGACGTAAGCTCCAATCAAAAGATAGGGAGCTAGTAGCTCTTTGTTCACTCCAAGTTTGATATAGTCGATAGATTGGCATTGCAAAAATAATAGCAATGACAAAGTATACCCCATAATCCTTTGTTAGTAATATCGTTTCATAATTATAAAGTGCTGCATCGGATAGTCCAAACATGGTTTTAATATAGCTGAAAGCATATGTAAAGTCGTTCGCTCTAAAGAATACCCAGCCGATCATTACAATAATAAGTATATAAATATGGCGTAGGAAACGAGGTATACGTTCTAACCATTTTAAAAGCACCCATTTTTCAAGGCAAATTAATATTCCGTAATAAAAGCCCCATGCCATAAATGTCCAGCTTGCTCCGTGCCAAAAGCCCGTTAATGTCCAAACTATTAATAAATTTCGATAAAGCTTCCATTCATGGCTAACACGGCTACCTCCAAGTGGGAAGTAAACATAATCCCTAAACCAGCTGCTTAGTGATATATGCCAGCGACGCCAGAAATCTGTTACTGATTGTGCAATATACGGATAGTTAAAGTTCTCCTCAAATTTGAAGCCAAATATTCGTGCTAATCCGATGGCCATATCACTATAGCCAGAGAAGTCAAAATAAATTTGAAGCGAGTACGCTAGAATTCCTATCCAAGCAGTCCCTGTTGTTAAATCTCCGCCTGATAAACTAAAGACATGATCAGCAACCTCGCCCATTGGATTGGCAATCAATACTTTTTTAGCTAAGCCCTGCACAAAACGACGGATACCAATCATTGAATCCTCCGCCGTGGAGAGGCGTTTTTTTATTTGCTCTGCCACTGTTTGATAGCGAACAATCGGTCCTGCCACAAGCTGTGGAAAAAGTGTAATGAAGAGTGATAAGTCCAAAAAGTTGCGTTGAGCCTTAACATCCTTTCGGTAAACATCAATTACATAGCTGAGAGCTTGGAACGTGTAGAATGAAATGCCGATTGGAAGCGGTACAGCCTGCCATTCAATTGCTTGCTCCAAGTAGTTGTTTAGGATGTCCACAAAAAAGCCGGCATATTTGTAATAGCCAAGGATGGCTAAGTTACTGACAATCACTAGCCAAAGTAGTGCTTTTCGTTTAGACTGCGAAATCGTATTTTCAATGATAATACCCAAAATATAGTTGAGTAAAATCGAAATCATCATTAAAAGTACATATCTTGGTTCGCCCCATGCATAAAAGAAGAGACTGGCCAACAGTAATATCGTGTTGCGTAACATCTTTGGAGAGATGAAGTACACAATGAGCACTAATGGCAAAAAGACATATAAAAATATAAGGCTACTAAAAACCATTCCTTCAAATCCCCATCTCTAATATTTGTTTATTGTAATTGCATCTACATGGTCACTGTTAAGATTGCCATATACAATGCTTATACCGCCGTTTAAAGAGTTAAAAACATTCGAAATAACTGATAATCCGCAAAACTGCTAGAAAATTCTAATATAATCAAGGAAATGCATGAATAAATTACCTACCTTATTGTAACGTAAATTCACGAATTGTTCACCAGTGTATTTTTACTAAATAATGGATAAAAGTCGATTTTTGTCGAAATTTAGTTGGTAAAAATGACATGGGCAATATGGTATATTTTTCGCTTGGCAGTAAGGTTTGTATGTTAATTTTAAGGATGGGTAACTACCATCATTTAAAGTAAATTATGGTTATAAACCCTTTAAAAATATAGTGTTACCACATATTTCATTCCAAATCTTGCCCTTTGAAATTTATTATCTTGTAATCCTATAATAGATTTGTAGTCACCAAAAGTGGCTAATTTATCTAGGAGGTTATTTCATATGAAACAAAAATATAGTAAATGGGTTGTCGGCGCAGCATCAGCAGCCCTAGTAGCATCAGCAATCGTACCAGTAGCAAGCGCAGCGAGCTTTTCTGATATTGAATCAAGTGACCACAAGGAGGCTATCTTAGCATTAGCAGATGCTAAAATTGTAGCAGGTTATACAGATGGAACATTTAAGCCAAATGCGGTTGTTACTCGTGGTAACGTAACAAAATTCTTAGGGAAATGGTTAGTATCTGAAAACTATGAGATTCCTACAGATTATGCTACAGAAGCACGTTTCACTGACCTACCAACAACAGCTCCAGACAAAGAGTTATTACAATATGCAGCACTTGTAAAAGATGCTGGCGTATTTAAAGGCTCAAACAACCAATTAATGCACACAAATAACATGAACCGTGAGCAAATGGCAGTTGTATTAGTACGTGCTATCAAAACGGTTTATAACGTAGATTTAGTGGCAGATTATAAAGAATCTGACTTCAAATCAACAATCACTGATTTAGACAAAGCTACAGCTACTGAAAATCGTGAAGCAATCATCGCGTTAGAATATGCTGGACTTACAAACGTGAAAGCGTTCAATCCGAAAAACACATTAACACGCGGTCAATTTGCATCATTCTTACACCGTACAATTTCAAACATCGGTGAAGAAGCACCTTTAACTGTTAAAGAAGCTAAAGTCGTAGATGCAACTACATTAGAAGTTACACTTTCTGATGACAAAAAACATACAGTAACATTACCAACTCCACTTCCAGAAAATAAAGAAACAAATGTAGAGTTTGTGATTGATGGCAAAACTTATTCAGCTGTAGTTACATATGTAACTGAGTTAAAAGTAAAAACTGTTGATGCAGTAAATGCAAAAACGTTAGCAGTAACATTCAACAAACCAGTTGAAACAGAAAAAGCTAAATTTGAGCTTAAAAAAGATGGCTTCAAATCTAACTTCACTTCTATTACATGGAACGAAGACAAAACAGTTGCAACAATTGAATTAACTAGCAAAATTACAAAAGGTGAATTCACAGTTAGCGTATCTGGCGTTGCTGATCAAGCAGTAACTGGCACTGTGAAAACTGAAGACGAAAAAGTTGCTGGTATTGAAATTCTTGGTGAAGTAGCACCATCTACAAGCAACACAACAGCTACAGTTGGCTTCCAAGTAACAAACCAATACGGCGAAGATATTACAAAGCTAAATGCTTCTGCTTTAACATTAACTGCAGCAGGCGCTGATTCAGCTGTTGCTAATGCAGATGGCTCTATCACAATTACAAAAGCTGCAGGACTTAAAGAAGGCGATAAAGTAGTTGTGACTGCTATCCACGGTGCAACTGCAACAACAACTACTAAAACTGTAACAGTTTCTGCTAAAACTGTAGCATCTGATATTACTATTGGTACTCTTTATAATAAAGATGGCAAAACATTCAGTGAAGATGTTAATTTAGCAAAAGATAAATTCTATCTTCCTGTTACTTTAAAAGATCAATATGGTAAAGAAATTACTGATCTTAACCGTTTAAATGGAGCAAATTCTGAGGTTCTTGTAACAAATACAAACCAAGCTGTTGCGACATTCGGTGCGTTTGAAAAACAAACAATCGACGGGAAAGATGTTATTGTATTACCTGTTGCAAACATCGTAGCAGCTGGTGACACAAACGTAATCGTGATTGCTAAAGCAACTGGTAAAAACGGTCAAACTGCAGTGAAAGTAGCTGAAGGTGTACGTGCTGATTCAGTTACATTAGGAGCACCAACAAAAGTTGTTACTGCTGGAGCGGATATTCTATTCCCATTATCTGTATTAGATAAACAAGGCAATGCAATTAAAGAAGTTACTGCATTAAACGGCACTAAAGGTATTACAATTACTGGCGGTACTTTATTTGAAAAAGATGGTGAACTTTATGCAAAAGTAGCAGGCGCTGGCGTAGTAGAAAACGCACCAGTAACAGTTGTTGTTACTTCTTCAACTGGTAAAGTGGCTACACAAACAGTTATTCCTAAAGCTGCAACTGCACCAAAAGTAATTACTGGCTTAGATAGCAAAGTAAGCACATCTATCCGTGAACTTACAGGTGCTAAAGTTGATATCTCTGCAAAAGACATCGTAGTGGAAGATCAATTTGGTCAAGTAATTTCTACTGACGAGCTTCTTGCAAAACTTGCAACTGCAGACTACACAATTAAAGCATTTACAGATGCTGATGCACCATTTACTGTAACTGGTGAAATTAAAAATGCTGCTAACAATAAAATTACAGTAGAGTACAAAGCAGGCGCTACTAAAACGACTGCTAACGTTACATTTAAACTTGTAAAAGTTGCAGACAACACTGCTAACGAAGCAAGCTCTTACTCAAAACAATTCTCTGTAGTCAAAGATAGCTCATTTACTTCTTATAAAGTAGAAGATATCAAACCTATCTATGTAACTGATGGTGCTATTCCAGCTGGTTACGGAAAAGATATTGTAGTAAAAGCTGTAACAGCTAATGGTGGAGAAGTTACACTTTCAGCTGGCTCTGATTACACTGTAAAATCAGCAGTTCTTACAAGCGTAGCTGATGGTAATATTACGACTACTGATGCTGCGAATGTAGTATTTGATAAAGATGCAAAAACAGCAACTGCAAAAGTAACAATTACAATCAATGCTACTGGTGAAGAAATCGTTAAAGATGTAACTTTCTCTAACGTTGCACCAAAAGTTGAAAAAGTAGCTGTTGTAGAAAACAGCAAAGCTGCTAACTTTATTGCAGGCGAATCTGTAAACCTTGTAACTACTTACTCTTACAATGTAGATACAACATTCGGCTTAGATGCATTCTTCGGATTAGCTGACGTAGTTGTTACTGACCAATATGGCGTAATGGCACAAGTTGATGAGAATGGTGCAAACAAAGGTAAAGCAACATTCAACGGTGTTGCAACTGCTGCTACAACTTTAACTTTATCAAAAGTTTCTGGTGAAGTAGTATTCAGCAATAACGGTACTGATACTGCAGCTGCTACAGGTAAAGCAAACGATGTATTCAATGCTCGTGTGAACATTGGTGGTCAAAGTGCAACACCTGTTAAAGTAACAGCTAAACAAGACTTCAATAAATAAGATAGTTTTTCTAAACAGTGGAGATTCGAGTAAATCGAACGCTCCACTGTTTTTTTCTGGATAGAATACTGGAAAAGCTGGGCTATGAATGTTGCATTGGTATATTATGAAACTTTTGGTTTCTCTTACTCGTATTATCATAGTAAAATAGATAAAACGTGGTGAGGGGTTGAACTGGTGAAGAAGCATACTTTATTTCAGGGCGCATTAATTGCTGCTCTAACAACAAGTGCTATTGTAGTACCGACTGCACAGGCAGCAGAAAGATTTACGGATGTTGATTATACACAGGAATATGGGGCTGCTGTAAAGGACTTAGCGGAGCGAGGCATTATAAAGGGGTATGCGGATGGTACATTTAAACCATTTGCTAATGTTACACGTGGACAGGCTGCGAAAATTTTAGCCAATGTATTACATTTAGATACAAAGAATGTAGAAGACCCTAAATTTACGGATGTTAAGCCAAGCGACGATTATTATGGAGCTATTGCAGCTTTGGAAAATAAAGGAGCACTACTAGGTTTGGCTGATGGCAGTTTTGGTGTCAATCAAGCTATTACACGTGAACAATTAGCACAAATTCTAACTGCTGCTTACCAGATAGAAAGCAATGAAGTAGATGCTTTACCCTTTACAGATATAGTGAAATATTCCGAAGCTTATTATGCAGTTATTCCATTGTTTGAAAATCAGATAACGAAGGGAATTACGCCAACTAAGTTTGGATTAAAGGAAACTGTCAATCGTTCACAGCTTGCAGTATTTATTCAGCGCATGGAGGCTATGCAGGCTAAACGAGTTACCAAAACGTTTACAGCAAAAGAGCTTGGATCTAATTTTATTGAGGCATATGCTACAGATAATCAGGCGATAGAAGGAGATCATGAATCTTTCCGAATGTATCAAGCTAATAATGAAGTGAAAATTGAAGCATTACGAGAAGGATCAGGCTATTTTATGCTGATGGGCTACAATATCGATAATGAAGAAAATTATGAAATGATTGAAATGGTGAAATATAAAGTTACTGTCAGCAAAGTAGATGGTAAGCTACAGCTGATTTGCCAGCAATCGGACGAGGTAACTCCAGGCATAGCGATGTTGTTGGAAGAGGATTTAGGCTTTGATCCAAAAAACATTCAGCTAACAACGGCTGGAGGACATGCTGTAAGTGAAAAAGTATACAGCTATCAGCCAGTGAATTTTGATGGCTGGGAAGAGGAAATGATTCCGAAAGGTGGAAGCTATGAGCTAAAGCTATTGCAAGCGGGTGATTATATTGCAACATTATCAGACAGTAAAGGTCAATCAGTTCGAGTAGGAATTCATGCCGAATCGAGCGGCTATGATATATATACAACGTCCGCAGTTGAAATAAACAGTGCATTTATTTCAATGAGTGATATTGGCTTTACAGTGAAGGATATTAAAGTAGAGCAGTATACAGGTGCAAGATATGATCATCAAATTATCGATGCGGAGCTTTCAACAGAAGGTGTTACGATAAAGGGAGTAGCAAAAGAGGATTCGCTCTTCTCTATTCGTCTAACTGGTACAAATGGTGAGAAGCTTTATGTTCATGGCATGATCTATGAAGTAAGCGGGGTCACAACGATGTACTATGAGTTTGCAACAGAGGAACAAATGGAGAATACACCCTTTTATTAAAAGGTATTAATAGCTAACAAGAAACCTCCCTAGCAAAATACAAGGGCACTGAAAAACTAAAAAAATCACTTTTTTATATTAGAAATTTGTCTTTTGTTAGATTTGAAAACTTAAAAAAGTCGATTTGCATCACAATTTTTGTGGCAAATCGACTTTTTCAGTGCCCTCGCAAAATACAGGGAGGTTTTTAATATATTAAAAGACAATGTATTTTACATAGTCTTTCCAACCTATTTCTTTAAATTGTTGCCATTCAATCCTTTTTATTGGCATGGAACGGAAGGTACGAGCTAAAATATTGCGATTTTCTTTATCGATCATCGGTATCCCAGCTTCCATATAGCCTGTAAAAATTGTAGTATCTGCCGTTTTGAAGGCAACGTCTATATCCTCCAAACGAATTTTACCGTCTTCACCAATAATATAAACACTCTGTTGGCCCTTCTTTGTAGACTTTACCCATGTAGAATCAATTTTATAGGCATCGAAGGCTTCATTCACGATAATGGAAGCCTGACCAACTGTAGAGAATGGAATATTGTCTAGAACATTGTCCTGCTGCAATATGACCTCATAGCTTGAAGGCTGTGGTAGCTTTATTGATTTAGCTAATTCATTTGCCCAATGCGATTCATTATTAGTAGCTATCAGTTGCTTTTGAAGTACAATACCAGATAAATCATCCTTATAATGCTGCAAGTCAAAATTAACGGTTTGACCATCCTTCACCTTTTGCCATTCATCCTCAGATAAGTAGGCGAGCATAGATTTCTCTAATGAATAAATTTCAAATGTTACTGCGCCAGCCTCTTCTATTATGTTTGAAATAACACCGTCAACAGGACTAATAACACCTTGGCGTGCCTGAATTTGGGCTATTTGTGCTTCCATTAATGCTACTTGTCTAGTTGCCTCTGCAATATGGCGGTTTAAAATTGCCATTGCAGAAGAAGGAGAATTTTGCTGACCTAATTCTAATTTAACCGTGACATTTAGCTTATCACTAATTTGATCCGTATTGATAGAGCTTTTAGGGTCACTTTGCCCACCATATTCCGATTCTATTTGTGCTAAAGCGGATTCTAAATCACTTAATTCCGTTTCATAAGCATCACGCTCAGCTTCAAGCTTTGTTAATTCATCGTCAACTTCTTCTGTTTTATAGCTAGCTAATATATCGCTGACACGAACTTCCTGACCACGTTTAACATCGATCGCAGAAAGGCTTTTTGCATCTGCGGAGATGGAATATGTTTGTGCTGGAGCAACTATTGCATCTTTTTTAATTGTTTCTACACGATCACCGGTAGTAGCTCTTTGGAATTCATCTATAAAATAGGAGCGAGCAACCTTACTGTCATCCTTAAATACAAAATAAGCATTCACGCCAATTAGTATCGCTAGTACAATCATACTCAAATTTTTCCAAGGTCTGGATTTAATAAAGCGCATCATCCTAACCCCCTTGTGATCCATTCTTGTAAAGGCAGTACACTAATCATTCCAACAAACACAGCCATTAGCACATGTAGAATAATTATTTTTGCTAGCAAAACTTTACGATCTGATACTTCCTCCCATTTAGAAAGAAAGGTATATTGCACAATGATTGTGAATAGGGTTGCTATAGTTAATTGATTAATAACAAATAATACTACATCTGTTTCCATAACTTGCTGAGCAAGTGGTGCAAGTGATAGGAAGGAGAAGGTAGTTGTATAGCCTACTAAATAGAACACAGCAAATAATATTGTTTTTTCAATTAATAACAATACCATGACATAAAGTTGTACTTTTTGAATCCATTTATATGGTATGTCAGTTAACAGATGCAACAAATATGTAACACCGTAATAATGAAAGGCATAATAAATGATTCCCCAGGCAATAGCGCCTATCATTGAAAGTAAACGAGCTGTATAGTATTCATCCTGATGATTCATTGCAAATAATGTTGTTAAGCTTTCAGTACCCATGCCCCAAAATTCACGAATGATGAATAGTAGCATGAAAAGTATAAAAACAGTGAAGGATCGTTTTTTATAGCCTCTTATTTCTCCTCCTTCGACGGCTTGGGTAAAGTTATTGGGATGCGTTAAGCTATGCCAAAACTTATAGTGATAAAACATATAGAGCTCCCTTTCTAGTAAATTGAATAGTAGAGATGTAGTATACACCTAATTACTGGTAAATAACATAGGATAAATGCTGATTTTTAAAAGGAATTTTCTCGATAAAGAGAAATTTCAATCGAATTTTTCTGAGTGTTTTTAAAATGAATCGTCAAATGCATTTTTTTCTAGTAAATTCACTGGTTTGCCAAAATTTGTGCAGGATCAATGCACATAATTCGATTATATAGTATCCTAGCAATAACTTCCTATAAAAAGCCTATACAATCTAAAAATAGCAATTATCAATACGTTCGTAAAGGGCATAAGAGACTTTGAGAGAATAGCTTGAAATTGAACGAGAAGTACCGATACTAAAGATAGACAATTTGAAGCCATAAATACATATCCATTTTCCTATATAATGTAAAAAGAAAGGGTGGGCATTTTGAAGAAACCAATAAAAGTTGGTGTGTTGACAAGTTTATTACTATCACCAGCAGCGCTTGCCAATGCTCAAGAAGTACAGCCACATCAAAAAACGGAGCAAGTTGCCTATGTGAATGCAGTAGCAGTGGAGACAAAGGAACAACTGCAAACAATGTATAAAAATTTAACAGATAAATCTTCACTCGATGATATAACGATTGCAGAAAGCCGCTTTAGTGGTTTAAATGCAGCAGGATTTACTGCTGATGAAGTTCAATTTATTAAAGCAAAGGTAGCTTACGTACGAGCGCAGAAAAACCTGCTAACGGATATTAAGAATCTTGGCGGAAGTATTAATAAATTAACTTATACAAGTAGTTCTCTTATTAGAGATGCTGAGGAGACAAATGACAAATATAAAGAATTTATGAATGAAGCCAAAGCTGGCTCCTATGCTAATGTGCAAAAGACCTTTAAAGAAGCTGTGAATGCAGCACCGCAAACGGCAATTTCATCAATGCTAGGGCTTGCAGTTCAGTATGGCTATGATGAAGCAACACAAAAAAATTACTTTAAAACAAATGGTGCTGATCTAGATAAGCTAACTACAATGGTAAATGCTGTTGCTGCTGTACAGCCCGCTATTGAACTATTGGATGATTTAAAATTAGAGCTTTCAAAATCTGCTCCCGACTATTCAATCGTTAAGGATACTGTGTCTGATATTACAGTAGCCTATAACGCTTTATCAGCAGATCATAAAAAAATAGTTATAGCTTATATTCCTAAAGATGAAACAATTGCTCCTTATAAAACCTACACTGATGCAAAGCAAAATATTGATGCTGCTTTAAAAGTGGAGGATAGTATTACTCAATTAATAGGTAAGGATGCAGCAAGCTTTGATAAGGCAACTACTTTTATTAGCGCAGTTTCTGCCATTGAAACAGCCCACGGTAAATTAACGAAAGAAGCTCAAAATTATGTTACTAACTATAATGCTTTTTTACCTTATAAAGCTGCGGCAGATGTTTCAAAGCAAATCAATACGCTAGTAGTTTCTAATAGTGCAGATTATCGTACAATAGTTAATAATCTAACAACTTCCTACAACGGTTTAGATAAAAAAGCATTTGTCAAAAATGCTACAAATCTAACTGCTGCTGAGAAGGAAATCCAAGAAGCTGAAACAATTGAAGCTCTTATTCAAGCTATCGAAAGTGCAAGTGCAGCAGAACAGTTTACAAAAATTAAGGAGGCACGAGAGGCTTACAATACTCCACCTTCTACTGTGAATGCAGCAAATGTCAAAAAAATTGTCAATAACTTGGCAACATTAATAGAATGGGAAAAGAAATATAGTGCTTCGACAGATGTAGATAAATTAATTGCTGCCATTGATCCAAGCCTCTCTACGTTTGAGAGTAAAACACTATTAGCACAGTCGGCTTTTGATAAACTTAGTACTACAGAGCAGGCGATTGTGCAAAATAAGGCTCAACTAGCTACTTATTTTCCATATGCTGATTTAATGAATAAGGTCAATGCATTAAAGACTACATCGCCAGATTATAGCCAGCAAATTATGACATACCAAACGAAGGTAAATGCTTTAGATCCGACTGGTCATGCACAAGAAGCTGCATTAACTACTATTAAGACAAAGCTAAGCGAAAAATTAACTTTACTTTCTAATGAAGAAGCTGCATTGGCAGATGTTGTAAGCAAAATTGCAGCTTTAAATAACTCACAAAATCTGATTCAAGATATGCAGGAAGCACGAAAACAATATGATGCTCTTTCTGCAGATGCAAAAAAACGTGTCACAAATATTAAAATATTAACCGATTTAGAAAAATCACAAAAAGCTGTTTTAAATGTTATTACACTTGTTGAAAAGCTAGACCCTGCTGCAAAGGATTATACAAAAAAAGCGAAAGCTGCCAATACAGCTTATTTAAAGCTAGATGCTACAAACAAGGTCTATGTAAAAAACTATAAATCGTTGAAAGATCAAGTAGAGGCAATGGGCATTATTACGCGAATCCTGGCCTTAAATACCTCACAAAAAACATACAATGAAACAGTTGAGCTGTTACTAAATGATTATGCAGCACTTTCAGATGCAGCAAAACTACTAGTCGCGAATTATCAAGATTTACAAATAGCAAAGGGATATATGACAACTGCTAAAAGCTTTGATGATCGTGTGATTGCATTAGCCAATGAGTCTGATGCTACATTTGTAGCAAAAGTGGCAGCATTGACAGCTGAATATAAGACTATGGATAAAAATGCAAAAAAATTAGTTACACAATATAAAACACTAACTGCTTATGAGAAAAATAATGCTAGTGTCGTAAAAGTTATTAATCTCATTACAGCGTTAAATCCATCAAGTAAAGATTACTCTAAAAAGGTATTAGCAGCACGAAAAGCTTACAATGCGTTAGACCCTGCCTCGCAAAAACGTGTCACAAATTATGACCGGCTAGCAGCAGTGGAAGATGTGGCAACATTAATAGGCTTAATTGAAACATTAAAACCAACTAGTAAAACGTTTTTAAATGATTTAGATACAGCACGTAAAAATTATGATGCATTACCGCCAGAAAAACAAAGTGCTGTATTGAATTACGAAAAACTTGTCACAGCTGAAACTGAGCTAAAATCTGCGCATACAGTGATTGCTTTGATAGATGCGGCTGTACCTGATGATGATGAGTTTCTAACAAAGCTAATGAATGCTCGTGTTGCTTATGACAAGCTACAATCAGGACAGAAAAAGCTTGTATCCAACGTGAAGGTATTAACGGACCGTGAGAAACAAGTAAAGCCTATTTTAAATACCATGGTACAAATCGATGTTTTAGAACCTGAATCAAGTAAATTTGTTAGTCAAGTAAACGCTGCAAGAAAGGCTTATGATAAGCTAACGAAAGAACAAAAAGCATTCGTCAAGAATATTGCCATTTTACAAGGCTATGAGCCAACAGCTAAAGTAATCGAACTAATCGGTAAGTTAAAGGCATCTAGTAAAACATTCCATACAGATACAGCACAGGCACGTGCATTGTATGATGGACTAAGCAAGGAGATGCAGCAATATGTTACGAACTACCATCTTTTACAAGCTGCTGAATCAAGTATTTTAGGTGCAGGCAATGTACAGCGCATGATTGAGGAATTACCTTCAATAGAAGCCAGCCAATATGTTAAACGTATTGAAGAAATACGAGCTACTTATAATGCGCTGCCGAAAGATCAGCAAATGGCTGTTGAAAACTATAAAACATTGCAAGAGCAAGAAAAGTTGATTAAGCCTGTTATAAATGTTGTCAATGAGATTGAAAAGTTGATGACATCTAAAAATATGGATAGCCAATATCAAAAGATTTTAAAAGCATATGACAATCTTAATGCAACGCAGCGAAGATATGTATACAATCAACAGCTTCTTCTTTCATTAGACAGTGTTATTAAAGTGTATCAAAGTATTGCAGACTTAAAGCCAAGTGATCCACTGTATTTTGGTAAGGTTGAATCTGTAAGAAAAGATTATGATAGCTTGAACACGATTGATAAACAAAGAGTTTCCAATTATAATATCCTGCTTGAGGCTGAAAAAAATCTGACTGATGTAAAGAAGGTAGTTGAATTAATAGGTGGTCTGCACCCAACTTCTAGCACCTATATAGAGGATGTGGCAAATGCAGTTGCGGCATACAAAGTATTAGATTCAAAAGTAAGAGGGCAAGTTATCAACTACGATACTTTAAAGAAAGCTGAAAAAGATGTAGCAGCGGTATTAAAAGTAGTGAATGCGATTGGCGAAATAGATCCAGACAATAAACAATTTGAAAAGAAAGTACTTGCCGCACAAAAGCTATACAGCTCACTCAGCCTTGAACAACAGGATTTGGTGTATAATTTCCGTATTTTGCAGGATCATTTAAAAGCATTAGGATTAGAGTAAGGAGGGAGGGCAAGTGTCCCTCTTTCTTTATCTTGATTCAGCAGAATACTCCCACCTCTATAGGTGGCGAGATGAATGCGATTTTATTCATATTCAGTGGGCGTACAAACGCCCGCTGAAATAGAGGAACTCAGGCTAAGATCTACACATCCTGTGAAAACGCCTGAGTGACCAACATCGTGTTGGCCTAAAGCCTCTGGTGGATGTCACGGATTTTGAAGAGGAGCTTTTCGAGCGAGCTCGAAAAAAATCTGGACGCAATTACGCTGGGGCGTAATTGATTTAAGCTGGCAGTTCATGAAAATATGTAAATCCTCTCAAGTCATCTATTCGAGCAGGAAAGGAAGAATTTATTTTGTCAAAAAAATTATTTCAAACAAGCTGTTTGTCTGCAGCAATAATAGTAGCTCCATTTGCTATGGCGATCCCAACAGAAGCAGCATCTATGCCATTTACTGATATTAAAAATGATGGTAATGAGGGAGAATTATATAAGGCAGTCCAAGAATTATATAGTAAGGGTATTGTATTTGGAACAACAGATACTATGTTTAGCCCCTATCAAAATTTAACGCGTGGGGAAGCAGCTTCTTTTTTAGCAAAAGCTTTAAATTTGGAGACAAAGGAAGTGGGGAATCCTGGCTTTACTGATGTTCCAACCTCTCATCCATACTATGGTCCAATAGCAGCACTAGCCGCAAAGGGCATTATTCAAAAAGGAACAAATTATCACCCTGATCAATTTATTAAACGAAGTCAAATGGCGAAAGTTTTGACACTTGGCTTTGAATTACAAAAATCCACAAGATTATCGGCATCTTTTTCAGATTTTACAAAAGATAATGAAACCAATCAGTATATTCAAACGTTATTAGATTATGGGATTACACAAGGAACTAGCTCGACTACATTTTCACCTTATACAGATGTTCGTAGAGGACAGATGGTACTATTCCTATATCGAGTACTAGAAAAAAATGACAGCTCCTTTTATGTGATTGGTGTTGAATAAACATAAAAACTCACTCTTAGGCAATCCGCCCATAGAGTGTTTTTTTAAAAATTGATTAGGAAAAAATAGGTAATACTGGTATGTTTGTATATGGTTGAAAGGGGTAAAAATGATTAAGTACATAATGGTAACACTGTTTTACATATATGAATGAAGGAGGCGGTAGCTATTTTCAAAAAAATATCAAGTGTTGTTGGCATTTCTCTTACCTTGTTAGCAACATCATACGCTGTGCCTCTAAATATCACTTCTGAAGAAGTTTTAGCAGGTGCTATTGCAAAGGATGTTTCACAATCACATTGGGCTAGTAGCTCCATAGCACATATGCTTGACAAGCATTATATGACAAATGATCAGAATGGCTATTTCAGACCGGAGCAGCCAATTACGAGGGCAGAGGCGGCTGCAGCAATAGCACGTTCCATGCAATTGAAATTCGACTCTACATTTTCACCTAATTTTACTGATTTATCAACTAACCATCCGTATTACAAAGAAATTTGTGCCTTAGTTGAACGTGGTATTTTACAAAATGGTGATTGTTTCTATCCCGAGACTCCTTTAAAGCGAATGCATATTACTAAGATGTTAACGCTAGCCTATAACATCGAAGTTGATTCCCAAAATGCTAGTAAATTTAAGGATGTTACTGAGGGTCACTGGGCGAAGGATTATATTGAATCACTTGCAGATGTGGGCGTAATTAAAGGTATTAATGCACAGCAATTTGGTCCGAATCAATTAGTAACGCGTGCCCAATTTGCCTCATTAGTAGAGCGTAGCCTTGACTTTTCAACTAAAGTAACAAATTATGAGGTAGCCTATGATTATTTATCAAAGTCATATATGTCGACAAAAAATTATTCATCGTCCATGTCTAATGATGTAATCCAATTAATCAACAATGAACGACAAAAGAAAAAACTACAACCTCTTAGCTTTGATGCAGCATTAACACAGGTAGCAGTTATAAAGGCGCAAGATATGGTAAATCGCCATTATTTTGAGCATGAATCACCCTACTATGGAATGCCATGGGATTTAGCAACCCTATTCGACTATCCTTATACAAGCTTAGGAGAAAATATAGGAAGAAATATTCCAACACCCGAAGCAGCTGTGAAAGCATGGATGGCTTCACCAGCACATCGTGACAATATTTTACGGGAAAATTACACAAATACAGGAGTTGCTATTGCTATAGACAGCAAAGGAAATTACTATTGGGTGCAATTGTTTTCTAGTCAATAATTCATGTGCAGGGGTTAGCAGCGGGGAGAAGATGTCAGTTGCGTAAGGTGAATAACTGTATAGAACGGTATGGTAAAAATTTCATGATTAAAATGTGTTTCTACTAGTCTTAATGATTCAATATGGCAATCTATTATGACAAAATGTCGCTAATATTACAGGAATGTTACAAAACTCCGAAATACCCATTATTTAATACCCATATTTTAGCGTTGGTAAACCAGCAAACGTTGGTATATCAGCGTTTTTTTGTATTCAAAAACCGTTACACAATTGAAAAATTAAAAGAGCATCTTTTATGATAGTCTATGTATAGGCAAAAAAGTTCTGAGAGGGGTATACCGAAACTATGAAAAAGAAATGGTTATTACCGATTTTTGCATCTTTCATGTTATTTACAACAACTCAAATAGATAACGCTGAAGCAGCATCTGCAACTGATGTTACTGATACAGCGACAAAATATTTAGGCATTCCTTATGCTTATGGCGGCACAACTACTAGTGGGCTAGATTGTTCTGGTTTCACATCCAAGGTCTTTTCAGATTTAGGAGTTAAATTAAATCGTACATCAGGCTCTCAATATCAACAAGGTACTGCAGTAGCAAAAAATGATCTTCAAGTAGGAGATCTACTATTCTTCAACACTAGCGGTAGTGGTATCTCCCATGTAGCAATATACATAGGTGACGGAAAAATGATTCATTCTCAAACTGATAAAGGCGTTAGTTATTCAAATGTTAACGATCCATATTATTGGAATTCCCGTTACGTTGGTGCGAAACGTGTAGCAACATTTGATAGTGAACAAGCAGAAGCTGTTAAAGAAGAAGTAAAGGAAGCTGCTATCGATTTCACTGTATACGCTTCTCGTGCGGAAGTGGCAGAGCAAATCGCGAAAGCACTTAACTTGGATACATCCGATAAAAATACGAAATTTACAGATGTTAAGCCAACATATGCACATGCTGGTGCAATTGCTGCTGTATCGAAGTTAGGTATTTTTGATGGTGATAGTAATGGTAAATTTAACCCTTCTTCACCAATTACACGTGCACAAGTTGCGAAAGTATTAGTACATGCTTTCGGTTTAGAGCAAAAGGGTGAATTAATTGCATTTACTGATGTACCTGCTAGTCATTGGGCAAATGAATTTATTTCAATTTTAGCTTCTAATGGTATTGCTGAAGGTAAAGGTAACGGTAATTTCGGCTATGAAGAAATGTTAAAAATTTCTCACCTTCAAACATTTATTGAACGCGCAAAACAAGTACAGAATTAATTGAATTCCGTTTCGCTTTAAACAAGGGCTACGTTTAAAGTGACACATTGCAAGGAAGTTCTTTAAAATATTGTATAAATTGAGGAGAGTTTGCACTTGCAGGCTCTCTTCTTTTTATGAAGTAAGTCGCAATACTGGAGGTGATGCCGAAAACAGTAGAAAAGTTACATTCGTATGATAGTTTTGTCTGTGAAATTTTGCTAAAATGAACACGAGAACAGGAAGGGAGGAAATAAGACATTGTACCTCAGAAAAATCAGTCTTATATTATGCGTCTTATTCATTTCAGCTTCTATGTTTACTATACATAGCGCACAAGCGAGTGGCGGTTTTGTAGATGTTCCGAAAGATCATGAAGCGTATGAAGAGATCAATTATTTAATTAGTTTAGGAGTTATTAAAGGATATACTGAAAACGGTAAAACGTATTACAAACCCTATAACACAGTAACACGTGGACAAGTTGCCAAAATGGCTGTTGTTGCTTCAGGCAATAAACCACTAGTTGTCAATAAATCAAACTTTTCAGATGTAACAACTGGAACAGAGCTTTCTGGCTATGTAGAACGTGCTGTACAACTTGGTTTCTTTAGAACCAATACAAAGGGACAATTCTTACCGAACAAGCCTTTAACTCGTGATGAAATGAGTTATGTCCTAACTAAAGCGTTTAAGTTAGATACAAGTGAATATGAAAATATTGATTCTCCATTTGTGGATGTAGGTATTACACATGACTACGTTCAATATGTGAATACAATTTACTATAATGGTATTACAAAGGGTAGCGGTCAAAATTATAATCCAAATAGTCAAGTGACACGTGCACAGTTTGCGTTATTTATCGCGCGGGCAAAAAGTGAAAAATATCGCTTAGAGCCTCCTGTTAAAGGCATAGCGGTTCCTGATACATCACAAGTTATTGGATTGATTGCTAGTACATCGGACGGTTTAAATATTCGTAAATCAAAGGATTCCGCATCTTCTACTAATATTGTAGGTACAGTAAATAAAGGTGGTAAACTATCAGTCTATGCAGTAGAGGGCGACTGGTTAAAGATTACCTATAAAGGCGCTTTTGCCTATGTTTATAAAACGTACGCACAATTTTTAGATGCTGATGGAAATGCACTAGGGAATGTCCAAAAGCAGGTCACAACAACGCAAGGTATCAATCTTTATGTTAAGCCAACATCTTCCTCGAAAATCATTTCCTCAGTGAAGAGTGATGTGAAATTACCAGTTTATAAGACTGCAGGCGGCTATTATTTAACTGTAGTAAACGGATTACCAGGTTACATTGTTGCTAATAGTACAGTGGATGTGGAGGTTGAGCAGCCTACTACGCCGGATCCAGACCCAACTCCTCCTACAGTGACAGGTGACTTACTTGGTCGCGTGACAGTAGATAATTTAAATATGCGCAAAGAAGCGAATTCTACTTCTACGGTTCTAGGTAAACTTACTAAAGGTGAGTATGTCCAAGTGAATAGTATTAATGGTTATTGGGCATTGGTTACGTATGAAGGTCAAAAAGGATATGTCCATAAATCATACTTAAAGCTATTAAATCAGAAGGACAATGCTTTAAAAAATCGTATTATCATTATTGATCCAGGTCACGGTGGTAAGGACCCAGGAACTGTAGTAGGTTCTAATTCTGAGAAAGCTATTACATTAAAGGTTAGCACACTTGTGAAGCAAAAGCTTGAAGCTGCAGGTGCAAAAGTATTGATGACTCGTACTAGTGACACGTATCCATCTTTACAGGACCGAGTAGACTTTACAAATGCAAACTATGGTGAAATCTTTGTAAGTATCCATGTAAACTCAGCGGCGAATACTTCTGCACAAGGCACTGAAACATATTATGCTATTACAACAGGTGATATGCATCAGGAAGATATTGATCTAGCATCATTTGTTAATAATCAAATTGTTAATAATTTGAAAATGAAAAATCGTGGTGTTAAAGAAGAACAATACTACGTCATTCGTAATACGATTATACCAGCCATTCTAGTCGAACTAGGTTTCCTAACAAATAGTGAAGATCGTGGGAAAATGACAGATGATCAGTATATAGAGTTATTTGCTGACTCAATCTACAAAGGAATCTCACAATATTACGCAAAACAATAACAATAAAGCTACATTGTTCATAAGTGGAACAATGTAGCTTTTTTTTATATGGTTTTTCTTATATAATAAGAAATAAATTTTGCTAAAATTACGAAATTATGTAACAAAAGGTAGAGATATATCGTTCTAATAAAAGGAGGTTTTAAACTCTTAGTTTTAAAAAAGGAGAGGCAAATAAAAAGGAGGGAATACGGAGTGTATTTTAAAAAAATTAGTCTTATGGTATGTATTTTATTTATATCAACTTTTTTTACCATACATAGTGTAAGTGCTAGCGGCAAATTTGAAGATATTTCTTCCAAGCACGAAGCTTATGAAGAAATCAATTATTTAATTAAATTAGGTGTTATCAAAGGGTATACGGAGAAAGGTAAAACCTATTATAAGCCTAATAATAAGGTAACTCGTGGACAAGTTGCCAAAATGGTTGTGATTGCTTCAGGTAATAAACCACTAACTGTAAAAAAATCTAGCTTTTCTGATGTAACTGTTGGTACGGAACTTTCGGGTTATGTAGAACGTGCTATCCAACTTGGTTACTTTGCAACAAATACGAAGGATCAATTCTCACCAAATAAACCTCTAACTCGTGATGAAATGAGTTATGTATTATCAAAAGCATTTAAGTTGGATTCAAGTCAATATGAAAAAAATGATTCTCCTTTTATTGATGTAAAAACGACACACCCTTACAATCAGTATATTAATACTATTTATTATAACGGTATTACAAAGGGAAGTAATCAGAAATATAATCCTAATGACCAAGTGTCACGCGTACAATTTGCCTTATTTGTAGCCCGTGCACAAAATGATAAATATCGTTTAGAATTGCCAATAAAAGCAGTGGTTGTACCTGATATTTTAGATATTATAGGGACTATCCAAGTTACAACTGACGGATTAAATATTCGTAAGTCAAAGGATTCTTCATCTATAGACAACATTGTCGGGAAGGTGAATAAAGGTAGTAAATTAGCAGTCTATGCAATAGAAGGAGACTGGCTAAAAGTTTCATCTAATGATGGCTATGCTTTTATTTATAAAACATATGCTCAGTTTTTAGATGTAGATGGTAATGCATTAGGTAATGCTAAAAAGCAGGTTACTACAACACAAAATATAAATCTTTATTTAGAACCAACGTCCACATCAAACGTTATTTCAACTATTAATAGTAAAGTTAAATTACCTGTTTATAACACTGTAAGCGGCTACTATTTAACGGTAGTAAACGGATTACCAGGCTATATCGTGGCGGGTAGTACAGAGGAAGTTGTAGTAGAAAAGCCTTCTACTCCAGATACAACACCGACCCCAGATACAACACCAACTCCTGATTCACCAACACCGGAACCGACCGAGCCATCAGTTTCAGGTGATTTATTAGGTCGAGTGACAGTGGATAATTTAAATATCCGGAAAGAGGCAAACTCTACTTCTACAGTCGTAGATAAGGTGAAAAAGGGTGAATATGTTCAAGTAAATAGTGTAAATGGTTATTGGGCGCAGGTAACCTATAAAGGTCAAAATGGGTATGTCCATAAATCCTATTTAAAGCTATTAAATCAAAAGAATAATCCGTTAAAAGATCGGGTTATCATTATTGATCCAGGACATGGTGGCAAAGACCCTGGAACTGTAGTTGGTACTATTGCTGAAAAAAACATTGCATTAAATGTCAGCACTCTTGTTACTCAAAAGCTTGAGGCGGCAGGCGCGAACGTTTTAATGACTCGCACAGGGGATACGTATCCTACACGAGAAGGTCGAGTTGACTTTACGCATGCTAATTACGGTGAAATCTTCGTAAGTATCCATGTTAATTACGCAGATAATACTGCTGCACAAGGTACTGAAACTTACTATGCTAAAACACCAGGTGATGTATATGAGGAAGACATTGATCTTGCTACATTTGTAAACAATCAAATTGTTAAAAACGTAAATATGAAAGATCGTAAGGTCAAAGAGGCAAAATACATTGTAATTGCTAATACGAATATCCCAGCTATTTTAGTCGAGCTAGGCTTCCTATCAAATAGCGATGACCGTGCTAAAATGACAGATGATCAATATGTTGAGCTATTTGCTGAATCTATCTACAAGGGTATTGTGGAATATTACTCAAAACAATAATCAGAGAAAGCTGCAACGTTCATTTCACGTTGCAGCTTTATTAGTATTAATTAAAGAATCTCACTCATCCTATTTTATTTTGAATTTGCATGAAGTGTTCTATTGACGAATTGAGCAAAGTTTTGGCGTGTCACTGTACCATTTGGTTTAAATGTATGATCCGCATAGCCAGTTGTGATGCCGAGTGCATAAAGTGCTTGTATCTCTTTATAATAGGAATGTGATTTAGGCACATCTGAGAAGGTAATTTCTGCAATCCCCTGTAGCTTGAAGCCGTTAACAAGTGCTCTTGCCATAGCAGCTCGAGTCATTGGCTGATGAGCATTCATTTTGCCATCCTCTAAAGCAATAATTCCGTATCGTGCGCCTGTTGCTAATACGGCATGGCCATAATCACCTGCTTTAATGTCTTGAGCATTTAATGTAGCCGAACTTGAAGCTGGAATATTTAGTGCTCGTAGTATCATTTCTGTTGCCTGTAAGCGTGTCAAGGTACCTTGTGGATTGAATTTTCCATTACTTCCCTTGACAATCCCTAATGCTTGTAAATTTTTAATATCATAGTAAGCTCCATTAGATTTCGCTACATCCTGAAAGAATGGTGCAGACGAAATTGTTGCTTTGCTGGAACCTTTTGAGCGTGTGAGCGTTTTAATTTCTGCAATCGTAGCAAATTTTTCATCAGCATTTTTACGATCATCACGCCCTTCTATAAAGGATGTACGTATTGTATATGTTCCAGCAGCTAAATTATCAGGCATAAAAATTTGATATTTTTCGGTGTGAGTACTGATGTCTTTTTGATCGGCATTATTTGTTGTAGCATCTGCAGCAAGACCAGGTATGTAACGTTCATGCCCTTTACCTACAACCTTATCATTTGCATCTAAAATTTCTACTTGCAAGGTACCGCGTGCAGGCACATTGCCATTATTTTTAATCGTGACAGTAGAGTAGAAAACAAATCTCCCAGATGGAGCTACATAACCTTGAACACTATCGGAGTAAAGTGACAGATTATAACGACGTGGAACAAAAACATTGTGATTTTCGGTTACCCAATTTAAAGCATGCTTCATAAATACTTGGGCATCTTTGTCACCACGTGTTGTTGAAAAGGCAGCTCCATTTTCATTATCCTGCCAATCTGCTTTTGTATCCATATCAATATAATCATAGATTTTAAAGCCGATTTGTACGATTCGACCTTTACCATATTCGATAGTATGTGCTGCACCATATTCATTTTTTTTCATAGTCTTTGGTTTATCTGTACTATTATAATCTGAGAAATATAATATAGGTGTTGCAGACCCATCTTGCCAAGGTTTTATGATTTCCACCCAATCTTGATCTGTTTTTGTAAGACTAAGCTTACTTTTGCCAAGCTCTTTTGTTGTATTTTGAATAATGGGATGAACGGTATTAAGATTACTTATTGTTGAATTTCCAAGCATAATATCGTCAATAAAACGTGAATGGAAAACCTCCGTTAAATTATCCCACTCCATAACCCATGAATTTACATCATAGATTAAAGGTGAGAGATCGATTTGACCTGACTTAGGAAATTTAGCAGATTCGTTACGTGCTGTTTGGAATGCAAAGATGGCACCGCCACCATTTCTTATGTACATTTTTACATTTTCACGTTGCTGATGATTCATCATAACTGTGTAAGCGAAGACGATTGCGTCATATTGACTTAAATTTTCTAAATTATTTAGGTCCTTCTCATAAATTTTTTCTACCTGAAAGCCCTGTTGCTGATAGAGAAGAAAAGCCTTTAATTCTTTATTATAAGTAGAGCTATAATCTACTTTGGGTGAAACAGCTTGTCCTTTATATGTTCCGCCTGGGTGTGTTGTATTCGCATATTTTTCACTGCTTTCTGAAAAAACAACACCGATTTTTTGTGCTGCTTGTGCTTCCGTAGGTGATAAAGTAGCAATCACTATAAACGCACAAAGTAAGAAGAATGAAATGCATAATTTCTTCATTAAATCCACATCCTTTATTTGTATATTACATCAAACATGCCTTACTATTACTCATCATACATTTAAATAATGGATGAATCATTAATATTTGGCTCTTTTCTAAAATTTTCATCTGATATTTTTTAAAATTAAAGAAAGTGGGGATAAGAAAATTACGAAATGGGTTTGTAGTCCTCTTTTTGGACAAATAGGGAAATCGTGCTCGATTTCATATAAAATACATTCATTCCTTTCTATAAGTCTATCTGTATTTATGATATAATAACCTTTGTTTTGTATAGAAAATGAAAGAATTACACAACGATGATTCACGATAGAGGAGGGCAATCACATCTACTGAGATGTATGACATTTATGAATAAACTGAAACAAACTTTTGCAAAGGTCAACAAGATTGATACGTTTTCACCGTACTTCTTTTTACCTTTTATATTAGTACTCTATTTCTTTACAAGTCTTTTTGATTTCCATCGATTTGAACTATTTAATGTACGTGTATCAATTTGGCCAGCGGTACTTTTAGCGATTGCATGCTATTACATCGGAGTCTTTATTGTTGATAAATTGCAGTGGACAATCCCATCATTTGGTTTATCATTCTTTGGCAAATATGTTGTTCATTTCATTGTATTTTTAACTTTACTTGGTCTAGCATCATACTTTTTAATGATTTTTGGTGGGGGATTAGGGATTGCTGATGAATCCAACCGTCGTAACCTCAATCCAAAATTAAACTTCTTTGCCCAATTATTATGGTTTGGTGTGTTATTGTTATTATCCTATAAAATGATATTAGAAAAGCACATGTCATGGAAGAAAGTCTTAATATATGGTTCCATTTACGCTGGTGTTATGTTCTTATTCTTATTAATGGGATATCGTACACCATTAATTATCATGTTATTTACAGGTATTATTATTTTCCACTATGTTGTAAAGCGTGTGAAACTGACATGGTTCCTGACAGCACTGCTAGTGATTGGTGTAGCATTTTCAATGTTCGGCTTCCTGCGTGTATTAACTGAGGATACAACGAAGGAATTTAACAGCCGTGAACAGCCAGATGTAGAATTAACTGAATCGGAAAAAGAAAAACTGTTAACCGTGGAGCAAAAAGTTAATTTAACACCTAAATGGATTCGTTCATTAAATGGTGAGAGTGTGACTGGTCATATTGTTTTGAGTAAAATTATCGAGTATACACAGGAGGAAGGTTACCTGAATGGAGAAATTCATGGGGGTATCTTCAGTACGATTTTACCGGGTGAGCAAGTGTCACCGCGTATGAGAGTAACAGAGGTTGTAAACTCTTTAAGCGTAGAGGAAGGTAAATATATTACACGTCCAACAAGAACAACTACACCGACATTTATCGGTCAATTATTCTTAGATGGTGGATATCTTCTTGTAGCAATTGGCTTTTTCCTCTATGGCGTACTAATTTCACTTATTTATAATAAAGTGAAGCAAGGTGGTATTCGTAGCTTCCACTCGGTAGCCTATGCTTTTGTTATTACTTTATTTACAGTATCGATGCACACAGGCTTACTAGATTTAATCTTTATTTTAATGCTTGGCTTTGTGATAATTGCCTCAGCGATTATAAAAGTGGATAACAAGAAACTTCGGTATTAGCAATTTAGAGGTGTCTCAAATTTTTTGAGGCATCTTTTTTTATTGAGAGATTATTTATACGGATGAATAAAAATTATTACCCAAGCAATATTTTTGAGTTCCATGAAAAGTATTGGTTTTATGTCGAATACGTAAGGAAATCTCTGTTTTCGGGGGAGGCTTGCTGAATTGATCAGGGAATGTGCTCGATTGACTAGTATTTATGCTAGATAGAAGGCTACTTGTGCTAAATAGAATCACCATCTTCAGTCCAATAGTTATTATATATGTCTTGCCTGTGCTTCATTTTTGCCACAGAGCAATACAAGTATAGAATAACTTATTTTCATCGACATAATAGTTTTCGACAAAACAAAAGTCGCCCTTGCATGAAGGACGACTTTTCTTTTATTTTACAGTGTTAATCACTTGCACATAGTCTTTACTAATAAAAGCTGTTTCTGAATGAAGCTTATCAGAAAGAACTTCATACCAGCCATTTGTAGCAGAGCTTGTAATGATAACAGGCATACCACTTCTTGCATAAGTGAATAGTGGGCCATTGCTTGTCGATGCATCTGTACGAACATTTAAACCAGTAGTCGTTGTAATACCAACTGTATATGGATTATTGGCATCCTTAAAGCCTAATGCCTTTTCAGCACGGTAGTAATGACCAGCAATTTTCGCTCCCCAGAATGGGTCAGAAGCATATTTTACATTAAAGCCAACAGCCTTTGAACCAACTACTGCACCATTTGCATAGTTTCTACCAGGAGACCCGCCTGGAGTAATGTAATTTGGCTGAAGGAATTTTTCAACAAGTTCACTGATATTTGCAATAACACTTTCAAATTTTTTGTTTAGTGGGTTTGTATCATATACATATAAACCAAATAAATTATTTAAGTTTTGGGCATGCTCGCTCATACCATAAGCACTTTCATGCTGAGCAAGTGATAAAATAAGCAACGCATTAATTTGTGAATTTGCTTCTACCTCTTTTAATGTTTGCCCTAAGCCAATAAGCTTACTTTTCGTTGTAGCATCTTTATAGAGAGTGATTCCTGTGCTTTCCACTTCCGCCAGCTTGTTCATAATATACGCATCAAGTTCCTCTGCTGTATATTGTGTTTTAGCGCGAGCTGGTAAAAATTGATAGTAGTTATAGGCCTCACCCTTAGAAGAACCATTTCCATTTGTAAAATAGATACCATCCCAGCTATAGTATTTTTCGCCTGGCTTCATAAAAGAAGGCGCTTTACCGAAGACATAGCTAGAGGAATACTTATCAGTTTTGTAATCATAAAGCGTGTGTTTAATTTCACCATTGTCATTTGTATAGTAAGAACGACCTTTGCTCATTGAAAATGGGATTAATGTCACATCTGCGTGCTTTAAATAACCTACTTGTCCTGCTAGTCGAACCTTCACCTGCGTGGCATCACTGCTAAGGTATTCCATTTCAGTATCCCCAGCAACAGCAATTTGATCCTTAATAGTTTCTGAGTTTAATGCAACATAATTTTTTGTCACAACATAGCCTGAGGACATTTTCATAATTTTATCATTTTGAACAATTACCTGTGTATTGTTTGTTACAGCCTTTTCGGCAGCATCAAAGGTAGTGAATTCTTGATTACCAACCAGTGTGCCATTGGAGATTTCCTTCACAGCAAACTTAGTGGTATTTGATTCACCAGGGTTTGGATTACCACCGTTAGGTTCACCGCCATTAGGATTACCAGGGTTTGATTCTCCACCATCTTCGTTACCAGTATTTGCACCAGCAAGTGTCATTAGTCGATGGATAAATGAGGCTGCTTGACCGATTGTTGCATTTTTTTCTGGCATAAAGTAACCATCCGAGCCCTTAATGATTTCTAATTGAGCACCTATAGCAACTGCCTGGCGATATTCTTTAATAATCGCTGCATTATCCTTAAAGGTAATAGAAGAAGTACCTTTTGGAATTTCTAAATAGTTTATAGCTCTTTCCAGCATAATCGCCATATGCTGTCTTGAAATAGCTGCATTCGGTTTAAATGAGCCATCTTTGTAGCCTGTAATAATCCCAGCCGTGGCAGCGAGCTGAATATCTGTCGCATACAAATATGTACTTCGGACATCGGTAAATACTATGTTGTTCGCTTCTTCAAGATCCATAGATTTTGCTAAATAAGAAGCGAATTCGCCACGTGTTACATTCGCATTTGGACGGTAGCTTCCTTTGGCATCTGTGACTAATGCATTTTTGGAAATTAAATAACGAAGACCCAGTTCATGGGAATGCCCCGAAAGTTCATCGGCTGATGCTAGCTGTGGCTGCATAAAAAGTAAGCCAACTACAGTCATGAGCAATGCTATGATTGATAGTTTTTTCATATTTTTACCCTCCTAAACTTCTACACCATTTTAACAAAGTTATAGTGTCGCGATAAGGGTCAAATGTTAGAAAAATCATAAAATGAGACTATATAAACAGTTTTTTTTACAATTATATGAAACTGGAAAATAGCATAAATGTTCCATAGCTATTTTGGCATATTTTTGATAATGTTATAGAGGTAAAATATGTGAGGGGAGAGTGAGGGCTCTAAATTATATGGGAGCGCAAAAAATGAAAAGAATAGCAAAAAATTTACTAATTTTAGTTGTGATATTGTCAATGGTGATGGGTCCGTTGAATGCTTATGCATCTCAAACGGTCAAAAAGGATTTTCCGCTCTCGAAAGGTGTGCAGTATAAACAATATACATACAGCAATACCTATACAAATTCCATTAATCATATAGCGATTGATGTAGGTGAGACAACAGAAGTACAATTAGGTATGCCTGCAGCAGTCAATGGAAAAGAATCGACTGTAGCAAATGCTAATCGACTTTCACGTGAAGACAATCGGGTAGTGGGTGCTATTAATGCAAGCTTTTTTAATATGTCTGAAGGTTACCCATTATTTTTATTGGCAAAAAATAATGTGATTTTAAACGGCGGGGCTGTGTCAAATGGCTCTGATCAATATATGAATGTACCTACTGCATTTGGGATGGCAGCAGATGGGCGCGGTGTTATTGATTATTTTGACTTTGATGTCACACTGTCTCATAACGGTACAAATTATGAAATGACAGGTATGAATCGTGATCGCAATATCTATGAATCAATTATTTATACGCCACAATTTTATAGTAAAACAACAAATACAAATGAATATGGTTTTGAAATTGTCGTAGATACAGGTGAGCCAGTAACTGAAAATAAATTTGGTCAAACGTTAACTGGAAAAGTAACTCAAATTACACCTTATGGATCTAAGGAAAAAATATCCATTCCTTCAACTGGGTTTGTCGTGTCTTTACAAGGTGGCGATTGGCACAGTAAATTAGGACAAGTAGCAATTGGAGACGAGCTAAGTGTTAACTTTTCTATTGATAAGCTTTGGCAGGATGCTCAATTTATCTTAGCAAGTGGTCCGTATTTAGTTAAGGATAATAAGCCTTATATTATGATGAGCACATCTAGTAGTCGTGCAAAAGCGGTTGTACCTCGCACTGTAGTAGCGACAAGTAATAATGGAAAAACAGTACACTTTATTACAGTTGATGGAGGTCAGAAGCATAGTAAGGGTATGAATTTGGTTCAACTTGCGAACTATTTAGTAACTCTTGGTGTAGATCAAGCAATTAACTTAGATGGTGGCGGATCAACAACAATGGGGATTCGTAACTATGGTAGCAATAATGTTGTATTAGCAAACCTACCTTCTAATTCAGGTAACACACAGCGTCTTGTATCTGCAACACTATTAGCAGTTAGTACAGCACCAACCGGTAAAGCAACTCATCTTAAATATACAAATAGTACAAACTATGCAACTCTTTTAGCAGGTGCATCGTCTAGTATAGCAGTACAATATGTTTTAGATGATAATTATACGACACTTCCACTAGATGGTCGTTTATCACTAACTTCAGAGAATAATACTTTAAACATTAACGGTTTAAATTATACATCAACGACAGCTGGTGATGATCGTCTTTACATCAACTATGATGGTTCAGCTGTCCAATCATTCCAAGTGAAGGTAGTCGATGCACCAGCTACACTGAATATCTCGCCAACTTCAAAAACTGTAGGCGCTGGTGAAACGACTAAGTTTACAGTGGATGCAAAAGATGATAGTGGTAAACCAATTGTCTATGATGCATCACAGGTGAAATGGTCAGTGGAAGGCAATATTGGTACTATTACTAGTGATGGCAAGTTTACAGCACAAAACCCAGGTACAACAGGAAAGGTCATAGCAACTTTAGGAACAAAAACTATAGCTGCTGCTGTAACGGTAGCAAAACCTGCTTTGTTTAAAGACATTCCAAATAACTATACGTACTATAAAGAAATTGAATATTTAACGAAAAATAATATTATTACAGGGCAAGCAGATGGCACATTTAGACCGAATGATAAACTGACAAGAGCACATGCGGCAGTCATTATTAGTCGAGCATTAGGTTTAAATACGTCAAATGTAAAAAATCCAGGTTTGAAAGATATTCCTGCGAATCATGTATACTATAAACAGATTGCAGCAGTTGTAGAGGCAGGTATTATGAGTGGGAAAGGTGATAATACCTTCGATCCTAATGGCACCTTGACTCGTGCACAAATGGCAAAAGTAGTAGCATTAGCTTATAAATTAAACGGGACAAGCAGCATTAACTTTAAAGATGTACCAAAGAATCATTGGGCTTACTCATATGTTCAACAATTGGCGGCAAATAAAATTACAACAGGCTATAACGATAATACGTATAAGCCAAATGAATCAATTAGTCGCGCTCACTTCGGATTATTCTTATATAGAGCTATTCAGCCAGGAAAATAGTCTTTAAAGAAGGGCATTGTATGTGAAAAATAGCAAACTAGTCATTATATCTAGTTTGCTATTTTTGTTTATAAAGACTAGTAGATTCTTCACCTGCTATATTAACCTCACATTAAAGGGATGAATCAACTGGTATAAAGCTTCTCTTTTTTTTACTATTTTTAAAAAGAACGATGATGAACAATTGTGGTATAATCTCAGTATTAAAAAGTAAAAGGATGTTTTTTAATGAAAATAGGCATTGTGGGGAATTACGGCAATGATAATAATGGTGATGAATCAATATTATACGGCATTCTTCAACAAGTAAAACAAACATTTTCGGTAACTAGTGATGACATTACCGTTTTTAGTAATAACACACAACAAACATCCGAGCGTTATGGGGTACATAGCTATCCATTGTATTACAGAAAGAGTAACTTATTTAAAACGTTTATCCATACTTATAAAAATAATAAACCGTATGTAGCAAAATTTGACCTCCTCATCATTGGTGGAGGTGGTATTTTAATGGATTTCTATAAACGTGAGGCTCACCTGTATGGAGCGTATGCAATGATGGCCAAACAAAGTAATATTCCCTACATTATTTACGGATGTGGTGCTGGACCACTCGATACATTTTCTGGAAAAATAAGTATCCGTGTTATGTGTCGTTATGCAGCAAGTATTTCTGTACGGGATCCTCAGTCTAAAAAGCTATTGCAAAGTATTGGGGTAAAAAAGCCAATAGAAGTTATTGGAGATCCTGCCTTTACATTAAAGGGGGATCGCCATAATTACGCGGAGAAACCAGTTAAAATAGGGGTATCAGCGGTTCCTTACTATAATGCAAATTATTGGCCAGAAGGAAATATTGAAAAATATGATGCATACGTAACAAGCATGGCAAAAAATTTAGATCATGTAATTTCTGAGCATAATATCCAAATTACTTTTTTTGCTACAAAGTTTCCGCAGGATGTCACTGTGACGAAGGATATTCAGAAAAAAATGCAGCAACGTGCACATACAAAAATTATTGAGGAAAATTTGGTGCCAGAGCGATTACTTGAAGTAACAGAGGAGCAGGATATTATTATCGGTACACGTTTGCATTCTCTTATTTTGGCAACGAATTCAGAAACGCCGATTATTGCAATATCCTACCATACAAAAGTACAGGACTTTATGTCCTTTGTGGGCGCATCAGATCGTTGCTTACAAATGCAGGATTTAGAGGATGATGAGAAGGCCCTATCCATATTAGTTAGTAAACTAAGTAGCGATTGGAAGCAGTCAATTGCAGAGACGAAACAAATTGCTACACAAATTCATAAAGAGGCCATGCATGGTCAGGAATTAATGAAAAAGGCAGTGACACGTCTATGAAAAAAATACTCGTCATTAGTAATATGTATCCAACATCTGATCATTTATCATTTGGTATTTTTGTGAAAAACCAAGTCACAGCACTTGAAAAAGCAGGGCTAGATGTAGAGATATCTGTGAATACTAACCCAGCAACAGGCAAGAAAAACACTATTATGAAATATGCAAAATGGGGTTTTTCAACGTTAATGAAGGGCTTCAAATACAGAAAATCCATTGATGTCACACATGCTCATTATGTGTTTCCCTCTGGTATGCTGTCTTTACTATTAAAGAAAATGTTTGGTATACCGTTTATTGTCACAGCACATGGTGGCGATATAGAACGCATGGCTAAAAAGAATGCAAGAATTCGCAATTGGACAGCAAGTATTTTGCGTGAAAGTGAGCACGTTATCGCAGTGGGTCCTGTCCTGGCACAACAAATAGAACAAGATTTTGGCATTGAACAGGATAAAATTTCTGTTGTTAGCATGGGTGTCAATCGTGAGGTATTCACCAAAGAAAGCCAAGCTGCTATACGTACAGAATTGCAATTAGCTATTGAACCATTCCGATTTTTATTTGTTGGAAATGTTATTAAGCAAAAAGGAGTGGAGGAGCTATTACAGGCTTTCCAAATGCTTAAAACAAAGGTATCGCGTCCTGTAGAGTTAACTATTGTAGGCTCTAGAAGAGATCAGGCATTTTTCCAATCCTTGCAACCATTAATTAGTGAAGACGTCAAATTTGTAGATCCACTAAAACAACAAGAACTAGTGAAGTGGTTCCAAGCAAGTGATGTCTTTGTATTACCATCCCATTTAGAAGGGTTTGGATTAGTGGCATTGGAGGCATTAGCAACAGATACACCTGTAATTGCTTCAAATGTAGGTGGCCTTGTCTCTTTGCTTGGGGAAGGCGCAGGGCATTTAGTGGAGCCCGAAAACGCTATGGTTTTATCTGAGGAGATGCTGCGTGCCGTGAACACGCCAAAAGAACAATATATGAATCGTGAAGCAGTCGATAAAGTATTAGCCATTCACGATGAAAAAAATATAACAGCTCGTTGTATCGCGATTTATAAGTCGGCCATTGAAGGTGGGGATGGCTTATGAATAATTTCTTAAAAGTAATCGGGGCAGTTGCGATTATTAATATCGTGGCCCGTTTTTTCGGATTTCTACGTGAAATGATTATCGGATTCCAATATGGTACTGGTCATACTTCTGACAGTATTTTTACCGCGTATATGATTCCGAACTTTTTATATTTAGTAGTTGGAGGAGCATTTACGACAGTTTTTATTTCAATTTATAACCGAGAAACAACCGACAAAGGACTATTCGTAAAGCAGTCGTTTACAATTGTTGTAGTGACAGCGACAATAATGACATTGATAGGGATGGCCTTCGCTAACCCAATTTTAGAAAGCTTTAATACGGAAAAGCTTGTTAGTGAAAAGGATTTGGCTTTAACTAGAAATCTTTATTTGTGGATGATGCCATCCTCAATATTTCTCGTTTTAGCTTCTTGGTATAGTGGTTTGCTAAATGTAAATCAAAGATTTCATTTATCGAGCTTTGCCATTTTATTTTACAATGCAATTTTCTTAGTGATAGCAGTTGTATTATCGGAAACTACTATCGGTCCAGTTGGATATGGTATTAGTGCATTGGCAAGCGCAGTACTGATGGTATATTTCTTAGTTATCGGTTACCGTAAATTAGATTCTCATAAGGTGAATTTTTCCTTCAAACGTAATGTTTCTACAAAAGAGTTGTGGATAATGGTTGTACCTATTATGCTTGGCGGTGCAACGATTCAACTTTATGCATTATTACAACGCTATGTAGCAGGGCTATTATCATTAGAGGGAGCAGTATCATCTGTAAACTATGCTTCTAAGTTGATGCAATTTCCACAAGCTATTTTAATTACAGCTGTAACGACAGTTATTTATCCAATTTTAAGTCAAAAGGAAGCTGAAAATGACCATGCTTCTATTAAAAGCTTATATTCAAAGGGACTACAATACTTATTTTTATTGCTTGTTCCAGTCACAATTTACTCTTATTTTTACTCGACTAATCTCATTCAAGTTGTCTTCCAATACAACAATTTCGATGCAAAGGCAACAGAGATAACAGCACCAGTACTTGCCGTCTTTGTACTTTCCATGTATTTTCTAGCGGCAAACACATATATAACACGTTTTTATTATGCAAAAGGTGACTCAATGGCACCAGTAGTGTTTAGTTTACTAAATGTATTTGCAGTAAATATTGCAGTAATTTTTTTACTTGTAGATTCTACTGGAGTGGTGTCCATCGCATGGGGTACATTAATAAGTTCGATTGTGAATTTCATAATGCTTATTGTATATGCAAGTATTAAATACGATTTAAAAATGGGTATATTCAGTAAAGAACTTCAATTTTTTAGAGCAGTACCTCCTATGATAATTATTACTATTGCCATGTTTTTATCAAGTAAATATTTAGTATTTGATTATAGATGGTTAACGTTCATAGTTGGCCTTGTAATTTTTAGTGCAGTGTTTATAGGCACTTATTTGTTATTTGGAGTAAAGGAAGTCAAAGAATTTAGTGATAAGTTAAAAAGAAAATTTTTAAAGCAATAAAGATAGTGGGTATCCGAGAATTCGTTCAAGGATATCCATTTTTTATAATAGTCCTACCTTTATACATTGTAAGTTGATGTACTGATGGAATCTAATATTACTCAGAGTCATGGATGTTTTGTGAACATGCAAGGAATTTCGCATTAGTTTGTATTTAAAGTAGGGTATATATTTTGGTAATGCCTAAGGAATATATCTATTTCAAACAAAGATAAGGTGAAAAGCATGGCAGGAGGTAGAAAGATTAATTCGAATGGTGAATGGAGTAAACAATTATTGCTTGAAAAAGGGATGGAGTTATTTTCTATCAATTTCGTCTTGGCGTAATTACGTCCGGATTTTGAATTGTGCCTAGACCTGCAGATGTTTTTTGCGCGAAAACGAAGCGGCAGCGACACGATGCAGGCCAGTTAGCCAATTTCGCAGGATACGAAGGTTTTAGGCTAACATTTTTTATATTTCTTGAGAGATTATTCTGGAAACATATAGAAAAAAATCGAGGCTGTCCGAAAAGTCGATGTTAATCGATTTTTCGGTACAGCCTTATTTTTATATACCAAAAAATCGTCCTTTTTGTAAAATGAAGTTACCACACCACATTAACAGAAAGGACGATTTTTAATGAATAACCAAATGATTACTCAAACAAATTATAACATGCAAATGGAGATGACTCTAGAAGGAATTTTAGAGGAGAACATCTCTCAGAAACCTCGTAAACCACTTGTGTTCCAACCTTATACGAATCTTCAAAGTATGATGATTCCCGATATCGAATCCTTTATTCCTGAGCATCATGTAGCACGTTTAGTCGATGAAATGGTAGAATCCATTCCAGATAAACTGCTATTTTCCCATTATGTAGGTGGTGGTCGTGCCCCTTATCATCCTAAACTGTTACTAAAAGTCATTTTATATGCCTACACACAAAAAATATATTCTAGCCGAAGTATGAAGCGAATGGTTGAAGAAAATTTGCCTGCCATGTGGTTAGCAGGTATGCAAACACCTGACCATCGTACCATCAATGATTTCCGTGGTGTCCGTATGCCAGCCATCATGGAGGAGTTATTTGAACAATTCCTCCTCCAACTTGTAGAGCAAGAATTCGTTGACCTTGAGTACATGTTTATCGATGGGACAAAAATCCAAGCGAATGCCAATAAATATTCGTTTGTATGGGGCAAGGCGCTGGCCAATCACGACCAAAAGCTACGTGATAAAATCCAATCGTTGATTAGAGATGTACGTGCTGTGACAACAGAAGAGTTACGCGAGGACAACTTAGAAGAACAACTCACGAAGACAGTCGAACAACTGACGGAGGAAGTGCAATCGTTAGAAAGTCGATATGAACAGGCTTCGGACAAAGAGGAAAGAAAACAGCTTCGAATGGAGAAATCCAAATGTCAAAAACACATCAAAACGATTGAAACGGATTATCTGCCAAGACTAGCTCGTTATGAGGCACAAAGAGAAATTTTAGGTGAACGTAATAGCTATTCGAAAACAGATCACGATGCCACATTTATGCGAATGAAAGATGATCATATGAAAAACGGTCAGTTAAAAGCTGGATATAATGTACAAATTGCCACACAAAATCAATTCATTATCGGGTACAAGTTATTTCAACGACCAGGAGATACCCGTTGTTTCCAGCCCTTTATGAATCAACTAATTGAAGCATTACCCAAAGTGCCAACACAGGTAATAGCGGATGCAGGTTATGCAAGTGAAGAAAATTATTTATTTGCGATGGGCGAAGAGCAGGAACCACTATTTGAATTACTAGCCCCTTATAACACGTATGTAAAGGAACAAACCAAAAGTTATAAACAGGATATTTCGAAGGTACAAAACTGGCCCTATCGCGAGGAAGAGGATGTTTTTATTTGTCCGAACAATCGAAAGGTGCTATTTAAACGCTATAGTCAACGAAAAAATACGGGAGGATACGAACAAGACTACAAAATTTATGAATGCGAGGATTGTACAGATTGTCCGTTGAAAGCATTTTGTACGAAAGCCAAAGGCAATCGTCAAGTTCACTGGAATCCGGTCTATGAAGAAATGAAAGCAAAGGCAAGAACAGCCCTTGATGACGAACAAAAGGCAGCCCTTTATGCGAAGCGTAAAGTGGATGTCGAAACTGTGTTCGGAGACATCAAGGGCAATAGGTCGTTCACACGATTTTTATTGCGTGGACTTGCCAAGACCCAAACAGAATTTGGGCTTGTGGCAATTGCCCATAACCTATTGAAAGTAGCAGGCATCCACCTCACTACTTTCAGCCAAAAGGAAAAAGTGCGATTTGGAAAACGGCCTGTTCTCCAAATCGCAATTTTTATTTAGGGACTTTCTGGACAGCCCCGGATTTTTTAGTTTTTCACTGAAATATGCAAATAAATACCTTTTTGAAGCTTATTGCCTGTTTGTTGTTGAACAGATGGATGTACAAGAAGCATATATTCTTGTCCGCTGTTTAGTGGCTGGGACGGCGTAACAAGTAATGAATGGCCCTCAACTTTTGTAGTGATTGGTACCTCAGTACCACCTAAAGCAACAAGCTGTACACTGCCATCAGCAATTTTAGATGTGAGCGCTTGTGAAAATTTCACTGTAAATGTTTTAGTATTTGATACATTTTTTAAGCTTGTAAGCTCTTGATAATCAATATATTGTTCCTTTAGTGCATCATAATGTGCCTGGAAAATAGGTGCTGTCTTTGTTGTGATGTTCGGTTTGACACCTACTTCATTAATTGTTTGACCTAAAGGACCTGTAAACTTCCCAACAGTAAGCTTTAAATAGCTTCCATCGTGTAGTTCAAAAAAGCCCTGCATAGCCCCTTTGCCGTACGTTGTTTCCCCATATAAAATAGCAGCTTGTTGATCTTGTAAAGTAGCAGCTAGCATCTCAGAGGCACTAGCACTATAGCGATTAACTAGAATACGGGTATTAGCAGGGAACTTTTCGTTTTGGCGGACTGCCCGAACCTCATAAGAGGCATGTGCTTCCTCAAGTAAATAGGCGATTTTTGCTTTTGAGAAAAGCCCCGTAATTTCCTCGGCAGTTTCCACATAGCCACCACCATTGTTTTGTAAATCTAAAATAAAGGAAGTTGCTCCACGTTGCTTTAATTGAATAAGTGCATCTTTTACAAGCTTTGCTCCATCCTCTGAGAAAGAAGACATGGCTATATAACCAACATCTCCGAATAATAATTCAGATTCTACATTTGGTAAGGTGAATTTTTTTCGTGTAATGGATTTTGTGGAGGTTTTGCCATTTACATTTTGCAATGTGATATCGATTTTAGTACCTTCATCGCCAATTAAAAGGGATGAGGCCTCTTGTGTTGAGCGTCCTACGACAGATTGGCCGTTAATTTCGATAATGATGTCGCCAGCTGTGACACCAGCATCTGAAGCACCACTATTGTCAATTACCTGTAATATATGAATACCATCCTCATGTTCCTCAATGATAACACCAATACCAATTGTTGCTAGGTTAATGCTATTCATAAATTCTTCAAATTCCTGTTTCGTAAAATACGTGGAATAAGGGTCTAACATATCAATCATTTCGGGAATTGTTTTTGCGTTTTGCAACTCACCTTTAATCGTACCAACATAATTTTCTTTAATAATTTCCTTAATTTCTTTTACAAGCGGTTGTTCATTACTAACTGCTTGCGTGTTGGTAAATGGAATGATGAAGAAGCTTAGTATAAATACGAAAGACCACACTATTTTTTTCATAGGACACCTCTTTTCTAATATCTATAAGTATACATGAATTTCCATATAACAGCGAATAGGAAAGAGGCAGTTTAGTAGAACTTCATACTAGAAGATGCTAGTTTTTTAGAATTTTATGAATAATCAAGCCGATAAGAGCACCAATTAATGCGGGTACAAGCCATCCAAGATTTTGCTCATAAAAAGGTAGAACTTTTAAGATTCTCTCGTATAGTGATAATTTTATATCCATTTCCTTGAAACCATCATACAAGCTAACAAAAAATGTTGGAATTAAAGCTAGAATGTAAACAATTTGTCCACCTTTAAAGAAGTTATCGAAAAGTGATAAAACCATTAACACCATTGCCAATGGATAGATAATTAATAATACTGGCGTAGATGCACTAATAATTGTGGAAAGACCGACGTTTGTAATTGCCATACTCAAAATAGTGAAAACGATTAGAAATGATTTATATGAGATTTTGGGAAATAGCTTGTTAAAATATTGAGCATTAGCAGTAAGTAAACCTACTGCTGTCGAGATACAAGCTAGTAAAATAGTAATAGATAAAATAACATTTCCTAGTCTACCAAATAGGGCTTCTGCTGATTTTGCAATAATATTTCCGCCATTATCTAAGGCACCAATTGCTTCAATACTTGTATTTCCGATATGGCCAAGTGAGATATAAACAAATGATAAACCAAGAGCAGCTACAACGCCTGCAAATATTGTTGTATTGACCTGCTTTCTCGTATCAGACATACCCATACCTTGCAATGCTTGTAATATAACGATACCGAAAACAAGTGCGCTTAGTACATCCATTGTTAAATAGCCTTGTACAAAACCTTCAGCAAAAGGTGATATTGTGTATTTTCCTACAGCATTGCCTGCTTCACCCATTGGCGAAATAAAGCTTTTAACTGCTAATAATAAAATAACTGCCAAGAGTGCTGGAGTTAATATTTTACCTACGCGATCTACAAGCTTTGAAGGATTGATGGCTAAATAGAGTATTAAGGCAAAAAATAAGACAGAGGTAATGAATAGTGGTGCCCAATGCTCTATTGCTGTCTCTGGAAGAAAAGGGGCTATCCCTATTTCATACGATACGGATCCTGTACGGGGAACAGCGAAAAATGGACCAATTGCTAAATATACAATGGACGTAAAGATAACGCCGAATGTAGGGCTCACACGGTTAGCGAGCAATTGTAAGTCACCACCAGCTTTTGCTACAGCAACTATTGCTAGTAGTGGTAAACCAACACCTGTTATTAAAAATCCAATCATTGCTGATAGAATATGCTCACCAGCCTGTTGACCTAATAACGGTGGAAAGATTATATTTCCAGCTCCTAAGAACAAGGCAAATAGAAGTAAACCTACTGCTAAATTTTCTTTGATGAAAAGCATGATGTTTTTCATAAAAATTAAAACTCCTTTAATATTGAATAAATAAAACTTTCTAAAAATTTTAAATACAGAAGTGTATGTTACCATATGAAGTCTAATCTTGCAATTATAATACTATTGTAATATAGTCGGAATCTGTCGTTTCCTATAGGTTTGATAGATTGTTTGAAAAATAGTCAGTATTTCCGATTTCTGAACAATTAAATATCTAGTATGATAGACACACAAGGAAATATTTTAGCATGAACGGAGGCAATTGGGTATGCAAAAATCAAAAAGGTGGAGAATCCTTGCTTTAAGTACTATCGCTACTTCATTTTTCGCATTACAGACTGCAGAAGCAGCAACATCAACGTATACTGTACAAAAGGGGGATACTCTATCTAGAATCGCCCAAAATCATCAAGTAACGATACAGGATATCAAAAAATGGAATAATCTAACGAAGGATACGATTTATGTAGCTCAAAAGCTAGAGATTACAAAGGAACCTTCGAAACAAGAGGTGAAACCATCAAATCCATCGACATCGACAACAAAGCCAGTAACACCATCAAAGCCTATTAGTACTTCCTACACAGTCGTGAAAGGTGACACATTATCTAAGATTGCTAAGCAATATAATGTGACTTTAAAAGAGCTTAAGGATTGGAACGAATTAACAACAGATGCTATTTACATTGGACAAGTGTTAAAGGTGTCTCCTGTTGCATCCATCCCTGAGGGTGAAACAATACATAATAATGTGACTTCAAATACGGGAGCGCCTTCAAAGGTAACGACAAAGGATCCAACATTGAGTGGACAAGCTGTCTATAAGAAAACAATTGAGCTGGCCAATCTGTTGGTGGGAACACCATATCTTTACGGTGGTAACACTCCTGATGGGCTTGACTGTAGTGGTTTAATTTTCTATGCCTTTAATCAAAGCGGGTTAAAAATTGGAAGAGATAGTAGTGAGGGATATTTTTATGGAAATACATCGCATGTTAATAACCCTGTAGCTGGAGATTTGGTATTTTTCGAGAACACATATAAAGAAGGAATATCCCATATGGGTATTTATCTTGGGAGTAATAAATTTATCCATGCGGGAACAGATGGTGTTGAAATTTCTGATGTGACATATTCTTATTGGTCCAGCAGATTAGTCGCGTATAAACGATTTGATCTATTAAAGTAAAAAAATCCTCTTATTCTTTGGTGAAAGAATAAGAGGATTTTTGCCTTTTATTGCGTTACGCGTGCTGTCCAGCGAGAAAGATCTGCACCTTTTGGATTAACCAGCTGTGGCGGGAAAATGAACGTCCACGGCTTCGTTGAATTAGGCTGAACAGTTAGAACAGGTTCCATATTAAAGGAGCCTTTAGCAATTTGTTTTCCTCTGGCATCAATTATTTCTAAAGGAAGCTGTTCAAGATTAATAGCTTTACTATGGCCATTACGAATAAAGATGGAAACATTTAAACTTCCATTGTTAGCGAACTTAGCTTGGAGTCCAGTGAAATTGACTTCTGTTTCGCCTAACTTAGGCAATGTTTTGACGATTTTAGCAAGCTCTTCTTTTTGTGCATCTGGCAATTGTTTTTCCCATGTTGGGTCTAACTCTAACTGATGTTCACGTAATGATACTAGATTAAAAGCTAGTTTCCATCCTTCTTCAGGTATTTTATCGACCTTGATTGTTGATTGTTCAAATTCAAATACCCATGGGCGAGCACTTTCAGCAGGGATCGTACCTAGTGCCTTAAAGTCGAACCTTTTCGTTGCTACTAGCTCATCATTTTTATCCATGATGAATAGCTCTATTTCACCTAGTTCAATTTCTTCAGCTAATGAAGAGCGGAAAAATGCACGTACTAACCATTTTCCAGTACGAAGCTCTGGATCAATACTAATAGAAGAAAGTGATAATTGGTTAGGCTTTAACGGTTCTAGTTCATTTGCAAGGAAGTTAAAGATATATTTCTGCTCTTGCGGAACATCCCAATCTGGATGAAATGACAATTTCGTTTCAACATCGCGATCATCGTCTGTATTTTCTACCTTGATATTTTCTAGTAAATCCTTGGAATCAATTGTATTTTCTTGCCCAAGCTTATCGGACTTTTTAAAGAATGAGAATAGACCCATTATTGTTGTGCCTCCTGTTCGGATTCAATCATTTTCATAAAGCCTGTGATTTCAATAATTATAGAACGACGTAATTCCTGGAAGTTTTTAGCGAATAGCTCTAAACCTTCACGCTGATAGATACGCATAGGATCTTCTTGTTGGTAATGACGTAGCCCAATACCTTCTTTTAAGTGTGCCATTGCCTCTAAATGTTTTACCCAGCCACTATCTAAATAGCTCAGCATTACTTGTGGAATGATTGCAATAACTCGATCGTTTTCTGCGAATTTTTCCATTTTTGCTGTTAACTCATCTACAGGTTTTTGCAGGGAATCTAAAATTGGGATTACCTTTCCAACCTCTCTATCGATTGTGATAGGTGTAAGGAATAGACTGTTTAATGCTTTTTCCATACTATCATAATCCCATTCAGTTGAAGGTAATTCCTCTGGTGAAGCATCACGTACTGCGAAATCTACTGTTTCGTAGAACATTTGTTTCAACTGCTCTAATAAATCCTCACCAGCTAATATTTTGTCACGAAGACCGTAAATAACTGTACGCTGATCATTAATAACATCATCCAATTTTAAATTGTATTCACGCATACCGTATTGGGAGCCTTCAACAATTCGCTGTGTGCGGTTTATAAGCTCTTGTACATCTTTGTTTTGGATAATGCCTTTTTCATCAACAATCATTTTTGCAGAGAATTTTTCAACTTCTTCTTTTGCGTAACGTCGGAACATATCATCTTCAATAGAGAGAATGAAGCAGCTTTCACCAACATCACCTTGACGACCTGAACGACCACGGAGCTGATTATCTACACGACGGCTTTCATGCTTTTCAGTACCTATAACATATAAGCCTCCAAGCTCAGGTACTTCTTCACCAAGCATAATATCTGTACCACGTCCAGCCATATTTGTCGCTACTGTAATACGTCCTTTTTGACCTGCCTGTGAAATGAGTTCAACCTCCTGCTCAACTGTTTTTGCGTTCAGCAATTGGAATGATAAGCCTTCTTTTTTTAAGTAATCAGCAACTGTTTCAGACTGTAAAATAGATGTTGTACCAATTAAAACAGGTTGCCCTTTCGCATGGCGTTCCTTTGCTTCAGTTGCCACGCACTTATATTTCGCTTCTTGTGTGCTAAATATAATATCAGGCTGATCGACACGTTGACGTGGACGGTTTGTTGGAATTTGAATAACTTCCATGGAGTACACTTCTCGTATTTCTTTTTCCTGTGTTTTCGCCGTACCCGTCATCCCAGAAAGCTTCGGATACATGCGGAAATAGTTTTGAATTGTTATTTGAGCTTGTGCTTTGTTTTCTTCGGTAATTGTCACACCTTCTTTAGCTTCAATGGCTTGATGTAAGCCATCAGAAAGTGAGCGACCTTCTAGAATACGGCCAGTGAACATATCCACAAGCTCGATTTTGTCATCCTTAACAATGTAATCAACATCTCGCTGGAACATGACATGAGCACGCACAGCCTGGATAACATAATGGTAAAGTGTTTGGTGTTCAAGATCATATAAATTATCAACATTGAAGGCAGCCTCTACCTTTTCAATGCCTTTGTCTGTTAATGAAGTAGCCTTTGTTTCATCATCGAAGTCATAATCAACCTCAGCTTTGAAACGTTTAGCTAGCATAGAGGCAATACGATGTAGTTCATCATTCGCTGCCATTTTTCCAGCAATAATCAGTGGTGTTTTTGCCTCATCAATTAGTACACTATCTACTTCGTCAATAATGGCAAAGTGATAAGGACGTTGAACTTTATCTGCCAAGCTATGGGCCATGTTGTCACGTAAGTAATCAAAGCCAAATTCAGTCCCAACACCATAAGTAATATCGGCATTATAAGCTTCTTTTTTTGCATCTGGCTCCATCATTGGTATGTTTAGACCAACTGATAAGCCAAGGAATCGATGGATTTGGCCAACTAGTTCATAGTCACGCTTCGCCAAATAATCATTGACTGTGATGACATGAACACCTTTTCCTTCTAATGCACGTACATAGGATGGAAGGGAGGCGACAAGCGTCTTACCTTCACCTGTAGGCATTTCTGCAATATTGCCTTCCGTTAAAACAAGGCCACCAATAAGCTGTACATCGAAATGACGCATACCTAATACACGTTTTGAGGCTTCGCGTACAACAGCAAATGCGTCTGGGATGATTGATGTAATTGGTTCACCTTGTTCTAAACGATTCTTGAAAACAAAAGTCATTTCTTTTAATTCTGCATCTGACTTGTTGACATATTTTTCTTCAAGATTATTAATTTGATCTACTATTTTATAGTAGCGTTTTAATTGACGAGCACTAGTTTGCTCATCGTTACGTTTAAAAATTGAGAACATGAAATTTACGCTCCTTTTAGGTTGTCTAAATGCTAGACACTTCATTATTCTATCAAATTTTACGAATGGTGACTACATTTGACATACAGCAATCTGCCATACTAAAAGTGAGGAATAACTTTTGTGAATTGGTGGAAAATAAATAGAAAAAGTATATTTCGTTGCCGGTTCGTGCTATAATCAATTTGGATTCCAATGTAGATTATTTTTTGAGGAGGAGAGACATGATTTACGTGTCTTTAATAGCAGCATTTGTTGCTTCCATATTGTTAACTCCACTAGTTAAACGATTAGCGTTCAGAATAGGTGCTGTTGATGCACCAAACTATCGAAAAGTCCATGCGCGAATTATGCCAAGACTTGGCGGATTGGCAATTTTCCTTGCTTTTTTAATAGGTGTTGCCATACTATATCCTTATTTAACTTCAAAAGGTGTACTACCATGGAATGCTAGTAACTATAGTTTATTGGCAATCATAATTGGTGCTTGTATTATTGTTGCAACAGGCGTTATAGATGATATGCGTGAGATTTCTGCAAAGGCCAAAATGCTAGGTCAGCTTGCAGCAGCACTTATCATTATTTTTGTGGGTGGTATTCAAATTGACACAATTAACTTACCATTCGTCGGTGAATTAGATTTTGGATTACTAAGTATTCCTTTAACAATCTTGTGGATTGTCGGCATTACAAATGCTATTAATTTAATTGATGGCTTAGACGGTCTAGCTGCAGGTGTTTCAACGATTGCCCTTATAACATTAGCGATTATGGCCTTTATTATGAGCAATATGTTTGTTTTAGTCCTTGCCGCTATATTAGCAGTAGCATCATTCGGCTTTTTATTTTATAATTTCCACCCTGCCAAAATCTTTATGGGTGACACAGGGGCGCTGTTCCTTGGATTTATGATTTCTGTACTGGCATTACTTGGATTTAAAAATGTCGCATTTGTGGCTTTAATTATTCCAGTAATTATATTAGGAGTACCAATTTCGGATACGTTCTTTGCAATTGTTCGTCGTGTACGAATGAAGAAGAAATGGTCTGATCCAGATAAGTCACACTTACATCACCGTTTACTAGATATGGGCTTCACACACCGCCAAACAGTGCTTATTATTTATGGTATTGCAATGATGTTTGGTTTGGCAGCCATTATTTTCTCCATGGCAAAAGTATGGGGCGCTATTTTACTAGTCGCTGTAATTTTAACGGCTATTGAAATCTTTGTCGAAGTCATTGGACTAGCAGGTAAAAACTATAAACCATTACTGAACTTTGTTCGGATATTTAATAAATAAAAAAATATTAAGCAATCATACATTTTTATGTGTGGTTGTTTTTTTGTTTAGAATTATATTTTTAGGGGATATTTTGTGGTGCAAAGAACGATGGGATTCTGGATATGAAATCGGACAGAGGGTAGTCAATGGAGGGTGAAAATTGCTAGTTAACGAGGAGAAGTGCTCAGGTTCAAGTGAAAATCACTCGGGTGACGACACATAAAGCTCGGGTGTGGTGGGGTATTGCTCAGGTAGCTAAGAATACTGCTCAGGTCCAATAGAAAATTGCTCGGGTAATGAATCAAGAAGCTCGGGTACGGAAAAAATTGCTCAGATATAGATTCAAACCGCTCAGGTTGCCAAACTCAAATCTCCATAACCCAAGATAGCTAGTTAAAATTGAGACGACACAAAACATTTTAAGTCTTCTCAAAAGTATTACATATAAAAGCCCTTCCACAAATTTTTCGTGGAAAGGCTCTTGGTTATTGGGCGTTTCTATTATCTGTTGCTTCATCTCCAGCTGCGTTCACTTTATCATGAGCATTATTCGTTAAGCTAGAGGATGTTTTATTGACATCAAGATGATTATTAAGTATTTCAGACACTTCATCAACCGATTGCTGATTTAATTGGTAGTAATAAACACCAGTAGACGTATCATCAGAGCCATCTAATGTTAAAGAATCAATACGTGGCATACCTTGCGTTAAATAGGATAGGAATGACTTCATTTCAGTAAATGTCATATTGGTCTTCATGTTATCACCAAGTGCTCTAATAACATCATCGTATTTTGTAATAGAGCTAACAGAAGAAACTTTATTGATAATGGCTGTTAATATTTCTTGCTGACGTTTGCCACGTTCAATATCACTATCCTGCTTACGTGTTCTAGCTAGAGCTAGAGCTTGGCTTCCATTTAAATGCTGTAAGCCTGGCTGTAAATTAATAGAATTTCGATCGAATTCATCCTTTTCATGTAGCTTATATGGTACTTCTGCTTCAATACCACCTAATGCATCCACCACATCGATAAATGCATTAAAGTTCATACGAACGTAATAATCGATTGGAACATTTAATAGCTTTTCTACCGTTTCGATTGTTGCCAACGTGCCACCATATGCGTGAGCATGAGTAATTTTATCCTCATAGCCTACTTTAGGGATATAAACGTACGAATCGCGAGGAATGCTTAACATTTTAATCGTTTTTGTTTTATTGTTTAGTGTAGCTAAAATAAGTGCATCGGAACGAGAGTTATCAGAGCCTTGACCACGATTTTCACTATCATCAACGCCGACAAACAAGATGGACACATTATCATGTACAGGCTCTACTTTTTCTTCTCGCATTACAGAAACCTCTCGACCTTCTAATTCTTCATGTGCTGAGTTTGCTGCGTGCTCCGCTTGCTTTGTAATATAAACACCATAAGCCGAAACGCAAATTAATAAACTGGCCACAAGAAGAAGGGCTACTTTTATAATTAAAGAAGTTTTAGAAGAGCTCTTCTTGTTTTTTTTATTTATTCTATTTTTCATATTTAGTATATTCTCCTCTGAATTTTGGGAATAATAGTGCGATGAAACTAAGTTTTTATCAAATTACCTAAAAGAATGTGTGATTGATAAAATAGCTCAATATTAAAATTATACTATGGATATTAAGCTTTCGACAATTAAAACTATTTATTTCACAACAATTTCAATAAATCGGGTCTCTTCAAAAGAAATATTTGCCTGCCCGTTTGTCATTTCTGTTACCCAGTTTCGGAACTGTTCTTCCTCTTCTTTTAGCACAGATACAATGATATCTACGCCTTCCAAATATCGAATTTCTTCTAATGTATACGAAGAGCCTCGAATTTCGTTTTCTACTTTACCCAGCCAAGTATAGTCAATGGCAATTTTCATAATATGGTGAAGTTTGCGTTCAACGACTTGTGCTGCCAGTAAACCTTCTGTTGTTGCTTTACCATATGCGCGGATAAGACCGCCGCCACCAAGTTTTATGCCACCAAAGTAACGTGTGACCACAACGACTGTATCCTTTAAGCCCTGTTTCTTTAGGACCTCTAACATAGGGACGCCAGCTGTACCACTAGGTTCCCCGTCATCATTAGCCTTTTGAATATGATCATGCTCACCAATTAGATAAGCAGAGCAATTATGAGTCGCATTATGATGCAATTTTTTTATGCGATCAATAAAAGAAATTGCATCCTCTTCAGTTTCTGCACGTTCTATATAAGTAAGAAAGCGAGATTTAGAAATTACTATTTCGCTTTCTCCATATCCTTTTACAGTTAGATAATTTTCTCTCATATGTGACATTCTCCTTTAATCTAGGGATTTATTCTATAATTTTCATGAAGAAAAAGCATTAATTTTTATCATTGTGATGCTATAATAGGTGTAGACTGTAGAATATATGAAATTGGTCTATTAAAAAAGTAAGTAATCATAAGACATTAGACTGGGGAGTACACTATGTTTTCAAATGATACCTTCGATTTAAAGTCGCTTGATGACGTATTTAATCGAATGTTAGAAACAATCATGAGCTCAAAAGATGATATCTTTATTATAAGTGAACAAAGCCGAAGAAGCTTTGAAGATATGCAGAGAGAGCTAGAAATTGTTAGAAAACAAATTTCAATTGTCATTGATGAAGGCGATGCTTTAGAAAAAAGCACACAGCTTGCAAAGCAAAGACTTGTGTTAGTGAGTAAAGCTTTTGATAATTATACCGAAGAACAAGTTAGAGATGCATATGAAACTGCGCATGATTTTCAATTAAAGCTCTCCGTTATTAAAACACAAGAAAAGCAGCTCCGTGATAAAAGAGATGATCTCGAGAGAAGATTAAGAGGTTTACTCGATACGATAGAACGTGCAGATCATATTGTCAATCAAGTAAATGTCGTTTTGAATTACTTAACGTCAGATTTAAAAAATGTGGGACTAGCGCTTGAGCAAGCAAAAATGAAGCAAGATTTTGGTATACGTATTATCGCTGCACAGGAAGAAGAGCGTAAACGTTTATCGAGGGAAATTCATGATGGACCTGCCCAAATGCTAGCAAATGTATTAATGCGTACGGATTTAATTGAAAGAACATACCGCGAAAAGGGTATTGAATATGCTTTGGCTGAAATTGCCGATTTAAAGAAAACCGTGCGTAATGCATTATCCGAGGTACGACGTATCATCTATGATTTAAGACCAATGGCACTTGATGATCTGGGAATTGTTCCTACATTAAAAAAGTATTTATCGACAGTGACGGAATACAATCCTGGTGTTGAAATTCATTTCCAATCGAGAAGCACTGAAAAGCGTATACCTTCTAATTATGAAGTCTCTATTTTCCGATTAGTGCAGGAATGTGTCACTAATGCTATGAAACACGGAAAATGTAAGGATATTTGGGTAAAACTTGAGTGGCTGAGAAATGCCGTGAATATTGTCGTAAAAGATGATGGTATGGGGTTTGACCCACAAGTAGTGAAAGACCATTCATTTGGGATTTTAGGAATGCGAGAGCGTATCGAAATACTGGATGGTACAATCTCAATTGAAAGTGAAATAAACCGCGGCACTACGGTACTATTTAAAATTCCGTTAGAAGTCGAATAAAAGTAATTGTTGTAGAAATCTAGGGGGTAAAGACAAATGACAAAGATTATTATTGTAGACGATCACCAGCTATTCCGTGAAGGAGTAAAACGTATTTTAGATTTTGAAGATACGTTCGATGTAGTAGCAGAAGGTGATGATGGTACGGATGTGGTGTCCTTATATGCTGATAACCAACCAGATGTTGTACTAATGGATATTAATATGCCAGGCAAAAATGGAGTAGAGGCTACAGCGGAATTAATTAATGAGTTCCCTGATGCAAAGGTTATTATGCTTTCTATTCATGATGATGAAACTTATGTAACACATGCACTAAAATCAGGTGCTCTTGGCTATATGCTAAAAGAGATGGATGCGGATGAAATCGTTGAAGCGATTAAGGTAGTAGCAAACGGTGGTTCTTATTTACATCCGAAAGTTACTAAAAATTTAGTAGCAGAATTCCGCCGTCTTTCTGAGCATGAAAATAAAGGAAACTTCCATCAAGCAGAAATTCGTCGTCCATTCCACTTATTAACAAAGCGTGAATGTGAGGTATTGCAGTTATTAACGGATGGTCAATCAAACCGTACAATTGGTGAAACACTGTTTATCTCTGAAAAAACAGTTAAAAACCATGTTTCTAGCATATTACAAAAAATGAATGTTAACGACCGTACACAAGCCGTTGTTACTGCTATTAAAAACGGCTGGGTAGAAGTAAGATAATTGCATAGCTTTACTATAAAAGCTGTTTTAAAAAATTACTTAATCATTTTAGTAGTTTTTAAAGCAGTTTTTTATTTATGATATGAACTCCTTGATTAAAAGCGTAACAATTTGATTGAAGAGAACATTTAAATGGTGCAACATTTTAAAATCATGAGCGTCATAAGAAAGATGTAGCACCTAAATGTTGAAAATGCACAACAAAATTCCTACGACGGCATTTATATGCTACAATATGCGCGGGAGGTTTTTGGATGTTAAAGAAAAGTATTCTAGCAGTTTTTACCTTATTGATACTAACTGCTTGTGGTAATAAAAATGAAGATATGAGTGCGGAAGAAAGACAGAAAATCATTGATGAAGGTACTGCTGGGTTTGAAATGAATGATGGGAAAATAACAAAGGCACAAAATGTTCCTTCTGATGAAGAAAAAGCAATATTAGCAGCGTTTGATGAATATATTGCAGCTTTCAATGCAGAAGACCTTGATCGTTATATGCAAACGATCTCAAAGAATCCAAAAGGTTTCGATTATGAAGAAGACAAAAAACGCACAAAAGAAGTTTTTGAACAGTCTGACGTTAAAAGAGATGTTAAAGATACAACAATTATAAAATATAGTAAAGAAGAAGCACAGATCCATACAAATATGACAGTGCATTTAGTTGAATTGAAAACAAAAGTAAAGCATGAGGGTGTAGGTCAACAAGTAACAGTATTCGTCAAAGAGGATGGAAGCTGGAAGGTAACGAGCGTCTTTTATATCGGTGACGACACAAAATCAACTACTGGTAAATAACAAAGAGGAATATCTTCATTTTATTCAAATAAGAATGAACCAGATGAAGATATCCTCTAAATAAGAATCGACTATACATAGAAAATGAATGTGAAATGAATGCTAGTTCTCTAGCAAAAATCTAGAATAACGGAAAGTAAATCTTGTTTCCTATTCGAAAATTGGACAAGTTTACGTATGGCCGTAATTCATTTCACATTCATTTCTTTTTATTGTAAACTATGAAGAATAGGAGAGTGGACATGGATGAGGACAGCAATCGTAACAGATAGTACTGCATATATTACACCTGAAGAACGAGCGCGCTTAAACATTCATATGATTCCGTTAAGTGTCAATATCTCAGGGCAATTATTTGCTGAAGAAGTGGATATCACGGCATCTGAATTTTATGATAAGGTGCGTGGAGCAAAAGAATTCCCAAAAACAACACAGCCTCCAATTGGAGAATTTGCCACTCTCTTTGAAGAGCTAGCAAAAGATTATGATGCGGTCATATCTATTCATTTATCGAGTGGTATTAGCGGGACATATCAAGGCGCAGTTCAAGCTGGAGATATGGTGGAAGGCATTGATGTTTTTACTTTTGATAGTGAAATATCTTGTGCTGTACAGGGCTTTTATGTATTACGAGCAGCTGAAATGGCAGCACAAGGTTTTTCAGCACAAGAAATACTTGCTACATTGGCGGACATGAAGCAGTATACTCGTGCTTACTTCATTGTAGATGACTTGGCTCACTTACAGCGTGGGGGAAGACTATCTTCGGCAGCTGCATTAATTGGCGGTTTACTGCAAGTAAAGCCTATTTTGCATTTCGTGGACAAGATTATTGTCCCCTTTGAAAAAATTCGCACACGTAAAAAGGCATTAAAACGTGCTGAGGACCTATTAGCTGAGGATGCGAGGAAACATCAAGCAATGGATGCGGTTGTGATTCATGGCAATTGCCAATCCGAGGCAGAAGAATGGCTAGCACAATTAGCATCAACCTACCCAAACGTGAACTTTACATTAAGCTATTTCGGTCCTGTTATTGGTACGCACTTAGGAGAGGGCTCTATGGGGCTGGGCTGGACAAAAAAATAACTTAGATGAAACAGTCTCTACATGATATTTGTAGGGGCTGTTTTTATCTTCATTCAGCAGAAGATTCCCACCTCTACAGTGGAGAGATGAATGCGGTTTTGGTTTCTTTTCAGTGGGTGTCCAAAAACCTACTGAATGAAGATAAAGCATCTGGCGGATGTCACGGATTTTCAAAGGAATGAATTGTGTAGGCACAATTCAAAATCCGGACGCAATTACGCCAAGGCGAAATTGATTTCGTATTGAAAGGAGCAAAAAATGAAATATAGAGGTTGGTTATTAACACCTGCATTGAGGGACTTTCATGAAGGACGTATTTGGCATAAGGAACATTCACCGTTTACAAAAGATGATATCGAAAGAACCATCGAATGCAATTACTTCCATATAATAGAAGGAATCCAAAAAGAGCCACATTTAAAATGCAATCGTTGTCATAATCAAGACCCTCGGCAATTTACTACGTTTGATTGCTCAAAATGCGAGCAATCGTGTATTTATTGTAGACATTGTCTTCATATGGGGAGAGTGAGTAGCTGTACAGAGCTGCTTATCTGGATAGGCCCTCGTGCAATTAGATTAAAAAGGCACCCATTAGAGTGGGCTGGTCAGTTTACAGTGCTTCAACAGCAAGCAGCAAATGAAATACTAGAAAGCATAAGAGCAAAGCGCTCTCATCTTTTGGCAGCTGTATGTGGTGCAGGAAAAACTGAGCTACTTTTCCCATCAGTTCATTATGCATTACAGCAAGGCTTGCGTATATGCATTGCAACACCACGAACAGATGTAGTACTAGAATTATTTCCTCGCTTTCAAAAGGCTTTCCCTAGCACAATAATCCATGCCTTATACGGTGGGGCACCGAAGCAGGAGGGCTATGCACAACTTATATTAGCAACTACACATCAGCTTTATCGATTTGAGCGAGCCTTTGATGTAATGATTGTTGATGAGGCCGATGCTTTTCCATATACTTTTGATGAAACCTTACAGAGAGCTGTGAAAAAAGCTAAAAGGAAAGATACCCCAGTAGTATTAGTAACTGCAACACCTTCTCAAAAGCTACTTTATCAGTATCAAAATAACAGTTACTCCTTTATCCCAAAACGTTATCATAATTATCCGTTACCTGTCCCAAGATTTCGTTCTTTATGGCGCTATGAAAAATGCTTTAAACGAGGGAAAATCCCACCAAAACTAAAACAATGGACTGAGGAGCGTCTAGTACAAAAAGAGCCATTTCTAATATTCTTTCCAAAGGTAGAGTTAATGAAAGTAGCTGTACCACTTTTTCAGGCGTTAGATGCCAGCATTACCACAGTACATGCTGAGGATCCTGAGCGTAAAGAGAAGGTACTTAAACTGCGTAATGAAGAAGTTAGAGGATTGCTGACAACCACTATTCTAGAACGTGGAATTACGATTAAGAATGTGCAGGTGGCGGTCGTTGGGGCAGAATCCACCATTTTTAATTCTAGTGCACTTATACAAATAGCTGGACGGGTTGGACGAAACGCTGAATTTGCAGACGGAGATATTGTATTTTTCCATCATGGGATTACGGTTGAAATGGATGATGCACGAACGAAAATTCTGGCTTGCAATAAGGAAGGCTTTTCTCAATGAATAAAATAGACACACATTGTTTATTATGTGCACAGCCTTTGCAGCATACTATCTCATGGACAACTCTTTTAACTAAGCAATTCCAACCAACTATATGTGAAAAGTGCTCGGCACGCTTTGAAAATTCCCAATCAGCAACGGCTCTTTATCAATATAATAATGCTATGAAGGAATATTTACATCAGTATAAATTCCTTCAGGATGTCGCACTGGCAAAAGTATTTCGACAGGAGCTTTATGCTCGTTTCAAACATGAAAAAGCCACTATCATTCCAATTCCTATGCACCCTTTCAAACAAAAAGAGCGTACCTTTTCGCATATGGAAGAGCTATTGAAAGCAGCGAATATTCCATATATTCAACTATTAGAAAAAACTACAACCGAAACGCAAAGTGCCAAAAATAGAGAGGAACGCATACAGGTGGCTCCGCTATTTTGTCTAATGGATGGAGCTTACGTAGAGCATAAAGAATATCTTCTTTTTGACGATATAAAAACTACAGGAACAACTTTACAGCATGCTACTGAGGTTTTAATAAATGCGGGAGCTAAAAGTGTTCAATGCTTCACATTAATTAATGGATGAAAATGCTAATGCATCATGTATAATAGATAACGAGTATAGAAGAAATCGCAGATAACTGTTATTTATACAGAGGAGGAAGAGTAGATGGCAGAGGTTCGTAATTGTCCAAAGTGTAATGAATTTTTTAATTATATAGGTGTCAGAGAAGTATGTCATAAATGTGCTCAATCTGAAGAGGAGCTCTATCAAATCGTTTATCGATTTTTACGTAAACGTGAAAACCGTGCCGCAACAGTGGAACGTATTGTGGAGGCAACAGGGGCCGAGGAAGAGCTCTTATATAAATGGGTGCGCAAAGGTCGTTTACAGCCAGCAATGTTTCCTAACTTAGGCTACCCATGTGATAATTGCGGACACCTTACAACGAAAGGCAAGCTTTGTTCAAAATGTCAGGATGAGCTGAAGTCAGAGCTTCGAACATTTGAGGCTGCTAAGGAATTTCGTGATAGTGTAGAAACGCGCGATCGTGTCACATATCACTCTGAACGAAAACGATAAAGGTGGAAAGTGTGTTAATTTCAAACAAAATTAACACACTTTTTTATGTTTGAAAACTTAACATTATGCAAGACAATCCGAAATAATAGGAAGATAAGCTTTTTAGATGGGAGGTAAAAAAATGAAAATTACATCTTATGGCATCAATGCAGTAAACGCCTACAAAAATCAAATTCGTAATGTAAAATCAGGCGATAACAAGGCATCCTTTGCGGATAAAATCGAAATTTCAAAGGCTGCACAGAATATGCAAGGAATTTCAACATACAGTACTGAGCGTGCTGAACGTGTCCAACAATTAAAGGAGGATATTGCTTCTGGCGAATATAAGGTCAATGCTCGTCAAGTTGCAGAAGATATGCTGAAATATTATCGTTTCTAGGGAATAACAGAAAGGGTGTTTAGCAATGTCTATAGAAGCGATTTGTTCTACATTAACAAAGCTAGAAAGAATGCATAAAAGCTTGCTAGAACTAGCTAACAAAAAAACGGAAATTATTACAGCTGGCGATATCGAAGCACTGGATCAAATGCTCAAGGACGAGCAAGCCCATGTAGCGGCAATCGATAAGCTCGAGCAACAGCGTCAGAAACAGGTAACGGACTACCTTGGAGCAAAAGGACTTGCTACCACTGACAAAACAACTGTCGCAGATGTCATCGATGCTGCTGAGCAACAGACTGAAAAAGACATACTAACAGCAGTTCGCAATCGCTTAATGCATATCATCAATGACTTAAAAAAACAAAATGATCTCAACCAAAAATTGGTATTTCAATCATTGCAAATTGTAAATCTTACACTAGATGCTGTGCGTCCCCCACGTCCAGAGCAATTTAACTACTCAGGTAATGAGGTACGAGGCACAAATACAATGGGCAAAAAATCATATTTTGATTCACAAGCGTAAATTTTCTAGAAAATAGAGGTTATTAAAAGGAGGAAAAGAAATGCGCTCAACATTTATGGGCTTAGAGGCAAGTAAACGTGGTTTATTTACACAGCAAACAGCTTTATATACAACTGGACATAATATTTCCAATGCCAACACATTAGGATACTCGCGTCAACGAGTAAATATGCAGGCAACTCCAGGCTTTCCAACGGCAGGTTTAAATCAGCCAATCTATCCAGGGCATCTTGGAACAGGGGTAGAAGCAGGATCAATTCAACGTATTCGTGATGAATTTATTGATCGCCAATATCGTCAAGAAACGAATAAATTTGGCTATTGGGAATCAAGAACAAAGGCCATCTCTCAAATGGAAGATATTATTAACGAACCAACTGAATTTGGTTTAGACAAGGCATTTGAGCAGTTTTGGAAAGGTCTTGAGGATGTTGGTAATAAGCCAGCTGATCTGGCATCACGCGGGGTTGCAATTAGACGTGCGGAGCATTTAGCTGAATCCTTCAATTATATTGATACACAATTAAAAACGATTCAAGGTAATCTCGGTAAAGAATTAGGTGTCTCTACAACACAAATTAACACTATTCTAAAGCAAATTGCAGCCGTTAATAAACAAATTCAAGAAGTAGAGCCAAATGGGCATGTACCAAATGATTTATATGATGTTCGTGATGTATTAGTAGATAAATTAAATGAGTACATACCTGTATCGATTGAACGTGTTCCTTCTGGTGGTCTCGCTTCTGAGGTTGCTGAGGGTAGCTTAAAAATAACGTTTAAAGGTACTGATGGTGTTATCAGAAATTTAGTAGATGGAAAAGATTTTGCTCAATTTACTGCAATGGGAACTAATGGGATTAATGTCACTGGTGATGACATAACCAATGTATTTTCAGAATTACAATTAACAGATATTGAATCATTAGAGGATCATGAAGCGGGAACAGTTACTAGCTCCCAAGCGGCAGTTAGACAACAGGATTTTGAAGCTTCTAAAGGAAAATTACTATCCCTTATTAATTCCTATGGTTACCAAAGTACTAGTGGTATAAAGGGCTACTACCCTGAAACTTTAGAAAAACTAGACCAGTTAGCAAATGCCTTTATTCAAGAATTTAACACTTTACATGGAAATGGCTACACTTTAGAGGAAAAAGATTCAAATGGAGCTATTATAAATGCCTCTACTAATGGAGGAGTCTTCTTTGTAGGCACGGGTGCAGGCGGCATTAAACTTAATGATGCTATTAAAAATAATCCTAATCTTTTAGCTGCATCCTCTGGGGTAACTCAAGAAGGTGACGGTAAGCATGCATATGAGCTGGCTAATATGCAACATAAATTGTATGCCTCTATTGGAAATGCAACGATGCAATCATTTTACCAAGGAATTGTTGGGAAAATTGGTGTAGACGGTGAAGAAGCACTACGTCTAGCCGCAACTTCTGAATCACAACGTTTAACTGTATCAAATAGTCGTGATTCTGTGAGCTCAGTTTCATTAGATGAAGAAATGACAAATATGATTACTTTCCAACAAGCGTATAATGCTAATGCACGTATGATTACTGTTGTTGACGAAACATTAGATAAAATTATTAACGGTATGGGCCGAGTGGGTCTATAAAAAATAAATGATTTATCTTCATTCAGCAGAAAACTCCCACCTCTACAGGTGGTGAGATGAATAAGGTTTTGGTTTCTTTTCAGTGGGTATCCAAACACCTACTGAATAAAGATAAAGCCCCCGGCGGATGTCACGGATTTTCAAAGGAATGAATTGTGCCTGCACAATTCAAAATCAGGACGCAATTACGCCAAGGCGAAATTGATGGAGAATAACTCTCCGGCTAACAAGAAGGGAGTTTTTATTAAAATGCGCGTAACACAATCAATGCTATCAAGTAATATGCTACTAAATTTAAATAAAAGCTATGGCAAAATGTCAAAACTTCAAGATCAGATTAACTCAGGCTCTAAAATTACTCGTCCATCGGATGATCCAGTAGTAGCCGTAAAGGGAATGGGTTATCGTAGAGATTTAGCTAAGGTTGAGCAATATACACGCAACATGATAACAGCAAATAACTGGTTAGATTCGTCTGATGAATCTCTCAACCAGGTTGGTGAGCAAATGAAGCGTGTTCGTGAACTTGTTGTTCAAGCAGCGAATGATACAAACACACCAGAAGAACGTCAAAAAATTAAAATGGAGATTGACCAAATTCGCCAGCAGATTCAGGATGTTGGAAATACAAATATTGGTGGTAGCTACCTATTTAGTGGAACAAATACGAATCAACCATTGTTTACACCAGCTGCTGGAGGCGGAAAGGAAATTAATCCTGCCCTAAATGCACCAAATGAAGCTGTTAATATAGAAGTTTATGATGGTATTCAAATTCAAGTGAATACACCTGGAAAAGATCTATTTAAAAATATAGATGATATGATGGGGAAAATTTCAGATTTACTAGGTGATTCAAGTAAAACTGGTCAAGAAATTGGGGATCTACTAGGTGGAGTCTCATCATCAAGTACTAGTGATGATATTACAACGATGCACAATAAAATCCTAGAAGCGCAGGCTGATGTAGGTGCCCGACAAAATCGTGTTGAGATGATGGAGAATCGCTTAAGTATCCGTGAGGTCAATGTAACAAAGCAACTTAGAGATACTGAGTCTGTAGATTACTCTAAAGCCATTACAGAAATGGTGACTAATGAATCTATTCATCAGGCTGCATTATCCGTAGGTGCGAAAATTATTCAGCAAACCTTAGTAGATTTTATAAGATAAAATCTACTAAGGTTCTGCCCCGAAAGCGAAGCGGCAGGGGTAAACGCGAAGCGAAAGGTTCTGCCTCGAAAGCGAAGCGACAGGGGTAAACTCTATTATGAACAACAAGGGCGTTTGGACAAATTTGTTCAGACGCTTTTCTTGAAAGGAGAGATATAGATGAGACTCCCTCAAATTCAAATTCATACAACAGATGCAAAATTAAATCTTCATATAGCAAAACCTCAACAGCATATTAAACAGCCAAAGGCGACACAGCATATTGAACAGCCTGCTGCTATTTTAGAAATCAATACAACAAGAGGAGTTTTAAAAATTGACTCTTCTCAAGCAAGACGTGATTTAGGAATGATAGGACCGATTGAAGCAACCAAAAATGCTGCTCAAGAGGGAAGTCAGGCTGCCTTAAGTGGTGCAGCAAGACGGGCACGAGAAGGTCGACAAATGATGATGTCAGCAGGAAAAGGGCAAGGACGCTCTACAATTCAAAATATAGCCAAGCAAAATCATGGTCCACATCGAGTACAATTTAATATTAAATTTGTTCCATCAGTAGGATCAGTTAAAATCGACTATACACCAGGTACAACTGATGTCAATATTCAACGTAGAGAACCTATTATTGACGCTAAGGTGAACAAACCAATACATGAATACACACCAGGAAAAGTAACTGGTACAATGGTACAAAGACCAGATGTTGACATTGACGTCAGCATTTAAAGGAGCGTATAAATAATGAAAATTGCGACGAAGTTTTTAGGTGACATTGAAATTTCAAAACAAGATATCCTAATGTTTGAACATGGTTTACTTGGATTAGAAAATGAAAAACAATTTGTTTTACTGCCACTTGATGCAGATCTCCCTTTAGCGATGCTTCAATCGATTAATAATACAGATATTGGTTTTGTAGTGGCCTTCCCGTTTGCCTTTAAAAAAGATTATAGCTTTGATATTAGCGAAGAGGATCGTGAACAGCTGCAGATTGAAAAACAAGAGGATGTCCTAACATATGCAATTGTTACAATGAAGGAAACATTACAGGATTCTACCATCAATTTATTAGCTCCAGTTATCATCAATATTGGAACTAAATGTGGGAAACAAATCGTCCTTCAAGATAATAAATCCTATCCTCTACGCTATCCGTTGCAAGCATTGGAAGGAAGTGCGAAATAATGCTAGTCCTTTCCCGCAAAAAAGATGAGTCCATCATGATTGGCGACCAAATTGAAATAAAAATATTAGCGATCGAAGGTGAACAAATTAAAATTGGAATTGTCGCACCTAAAACGGTTAAAGTACACCGTTCAGAGGTTTTTGAAGCTATCCAAGCCCAGAACAAGGAAGCACTCTCCATGTCTACAGGCTTCTTTGAGCAATTGAAGAAAAAATAAAAATTATAATTTGAGTAGTTAAATAGATTACATAAAAAAATAAAAAATCTTTCTAAAAAACTATTAAACATTTCCAATTCAATACGATATATAGATTGTAAGGTGCAGGGAGTACATAACTGCCTAATCCGAATTCCACACGGATGTGGAATAACAAAAACAATTATTCAAGGAGGAATTCCAAATGAGAATTCAACACAACATTTCAGCTTTAAACACACACCGTAACCTTACTTTCAACAATGCTCAAGCTTCTAAAAACCTTGAGAAATTATCTTCAGGTTACAAAGTAAACCGTGCTGGCGATGACGCTGCTGGTTTAGCAATCTCTGAAAAAATGCGTGGACAAATCCGTGGTCTTGATATGGCTACAAAAAACGCACAAGATTCAGTATCTTTAATCCAAACTGCTGAGGGTGCTCTTAACGAAACACACGCAATCCTACAACGTATGCGTGAGTTAGCAGTACAATCTGCGAACGATACTAACGTATCTTCTGACCGTGCTGCATTACAATTAGAAATTAACTCTCTAGCAAAAGAAATTACTCGTATTTCTACAGATACTGAGTTCAACACGCAAAAACTTTTAAATGGTACTTTTGGTGGTCAAGTAGCATCTGGAGCTGACTATGATATTAACAATGCTACTGCTGCTGGCGGTAAAGTCTTCCATATCGGTGCGAACTCAGGCCAATCAATTAACCTATCAATTGGTAATATGTCTGCAGAATCATTAGGAGTAAATGCTAATTCTGGCGCAACGGCAAAAATTAGCGCTCCTGGTGAAATCGGTACGGGTATTAATATCGCATCACAATCAGGTGCAAATAATGCAATTTCTGTAATTGACTCTGCTTTAAAACGCGTATCTGAAACTCGTGCATCTTTAGGTGCTGTTCAAAACCGTTTAGAGCACACAATTAACAACTTAGGTGCAACTTCTGAAAACTTAACAGCTGCTGAATCACGTATCCGTGATACAGATATGGCTAAAGAGATGATGGGCTTCACAAAGAACAACATCTTAATGCAAGCTGCTCAATCAATGTTGGCGCAAGCGAACCAACAACCACAAGGCGTACTTCAATTATTAGGTTAATACACGTCTTAAAACCTCTAGCAAATTTGCTAGAGGTTTTTCTTTGCTCTATATAAGAAATCAAATACGTGCCGATAAAAAGAGGGAGGTGGTATGAGTGCAAATAAGTACAGAACGACATAGAGCTAAAAATGGAGAAAATACATTAAAAATAAACGAATATTTTATACATAGCAAATATAACCCTATGAGAGAGGCAACTCAAATTGTTGAAAAAAATTATTGCCCACATCATGCACATGTATTTTTTGGCTATGGATGCGGTTATTTAGTGCAAGCACTTCTAAAAGTGCGCCAATTTAATGAAACAATTATTGTAGTTGATCCACTATTTGATGGAGTGATAGAGAAACCTAAATCAAAAGCAAATGTATTTTATTTTGAGTCGAAAATCTTAAACGATTTTGAATTTTACTTAAGTGATTTAACAGCACAAGTTCGTATATCTTATAAAGTGGTTTGTTTATCTAATTATGATAAAATATTTCCGAATGAATATAAATTGTTATTATCCAAAGTCAAGGATTTTCAAAATAGAAATTTAGTCAATGACTACACTATTTTAAAGTATTCAGAAGTATGGCATAGTAATTTTTTAGAAAACATGATTCATCTAGAGAAAGATAATAGTGCTACTGTATTAAAGAAAGTCTATAAAGAAGCTGTTGTCATTGTTTCAGGAGGGCCATCATTAGCTAAGCAAATTCCATTGCTAAAAAAATACCGAAATAAGTTAATTTTGGTTTGTGCCGGTTCAACTATTAATTCGCTAATTGCAGAAGAAATTGAACCAGACTATGTCGCTACCATTGATGGAGGTGACCCAAATTATCAACATTTTAAAGGAATAAAATTAAAAGATGCTAGAATTGTATACACGATGCAAAGTCATCCATTAGTACGTGATTCTTTTGAAAAATTGGGTTATGTAGTTGCAACAAACGGAAGTGCTATGTCAGAGAGATATTTAAAAGAAGAACTTAAAATCGAGATCCCTACTTTTATAGGTGGCGCATCTGTTGCTCATGTAGCATTTAATTTTGCAAAATTTATTACGACTGGTCCCGTTGCATTAATTGGGCAGGACTTAGCCTATACAGACAATCTTACACATGCCAATACCAATAAATTTGCACGTAATATTGATGAGCAATTTATTAAAGAGAAACAAGCATTTAAAATTACAAGCTACTATGATGAAAACATTTGGACATCTCCAGCGCTCAATTCCATGAGATTAGAGTTTGAAGACATAATAAAATTTGATCCTCCTGAAAACTTACTTTTTAACTGTACGGAAGGAGGAGCAAAAATTAATGGGTACACTCATATGAGTTTTAAAGATTTTTGTGAAATTTATGCCTCTAAAGAAGAAATAAAAATACTTAATCATGATGAAATAAACAATCATTATAACGTCTCGCAAAGTTTTCAAAAAGAATTAAATTTGTATAATCAACTTTTAGAAATGTTAAATAATGCTATAAAAATATTAAAAAATAATAAAGGCTCTAATCAATTCGATATTAACACAATGAAAAAGTTGCAAAAGTTGGAAAAGAAAATACAAAATATAATAAATAAGCTAACAATTGAACCACTTATTTCTCCTGTTGTCATGCATACTTTAAGAAATTATTTACCGAAGATAAATGAAACAGAGAAAGAAGCATATCTTCGAACTTTTGCACAAATGGAGGATATGTATCATTCATTGCGAGAAAAAACAGACGTAGCGAAAAAAGTATTGAAAGAAATAATTGAAAAGAGGGAAAAAAATGAATGAAGTAATTGAAGTAATAGACAGTTTTAATCAATATATTAAAAATATAGCACCAGGTAGTTTACAAATTGCCGAACACTTACGTAAAGATGAGATACAAGAATCATTGCAATTAATTCTACATTTTTCTGAAGGAATGATTTGGCTAGTACAAGCGAGTGATTTACTGAAACAAAATGATGTTCAAGTCACACTTCACGTAGAGCAGATTCATGAATTTTTAAATGAAGTGAACAATGGTTTGGAAATTCAAGATTACGTATTAGTCGCAGATATGTTTGAATATGAAATTGCCCCATTTTTTGAGCAGGCTGCGCAAATTGAAGGAATTGAACAGTAATGCAGTGGGAAGTTTTAACGGCTAAAAACGGTATGCCAACATTACAATTAAATAATGTGTTACTGTATAGCCGTTATCGACCTCAAGAAGATGCTCTGCGTTGGGTAGAGGCTGAGTTTGATGAATCGAAAACAAGCTATTTATTAATTGGTCTGGGTCTTGGCTATCATGCCGAACACCTTGCGAAAATAGCAGATGGAAAGCAAGTATTTGTCTATTGCTTTGAGCAACAAGAATTTGATTTGTATAGGCAATACAATCTAATTTCATCAGGATTTGAAATTGTTCATGATTTACAAGGAAAACTAATGGATGAAAATGTTCAAATTTTGATTCCCAATCAGCTATTAAAAGCAATTGGTATAGAGCATCCGATTTTTTCTTATTTAGAAGTCATTAAAATTAATCAAGTTACCTATAAAAAATTTGCTGACCTGATGAAGCATAACTTTAAAGAGAATTTATACTTTTGGACAAAGAAAACAAGCTATCCAGATTATACAAAAAAGGTAGCTTGTTTAGTTGCCTCAGGACCATCATTAAACACAACAATTCATTGGCTGAAAAAAGTGCAAGAGCAAGTTGAGATTTTTGCTGTGGGTTCTAGTTTAAAGCTACTTTTAGCTAATGAAATAATACCAGCAGCTGTAATTATTTCGGATGCAAAAGATAGTATCATTCAGCAATTAGATGGAGCAAATTATAATGGCTCCTTATATTTTCTAAGCACAGCAAATGAAAAGGCTATAAAGAAACATAGTGGACCGGCGTATTTATTGCTTCAACAAGGCTATCCACCAGCACAGCTAGTGGCACAAAAGTATGAATTGCCTTTGTTGGAAACGGGTGGTTCTGTATCGACTATTGCACTTAGCTTGCTTGACTATTTAGGGTTTGAAAAAATTATTTTATTTGGCCAAGATTTGGGCTTTCATGGTAATGAAACACATGCTAAGCATTCAACATCTGGGAGGATAATTCAGCATGATTTAAACTTACGTATTGCTCTAGCTAATGACGGTAGCAAGATTTATACAACACCGAATCTACAAACCTATGCCAGATGGATTGAGCACAAGGTAGGGAGAATGTCTGCCCAAATTTACACAACTTCAGTGCGAGGAATTTATATTCCTAAAGTGCCATACATGGATGAAAATCAGCTTCTGCAATATATTCAATCATAATAAAAGCCTACAATACTGTAGGTTTTTATTTATTTTTTGGGAATATTGTCGATATATATATAGATAGATTAATTGTATAATAAAATCGTTACTATCATACATAATTTTATTTATTAAGATTGGAGATATACATAATGAATGTATTAAAAAATAAAACAGTTTTAGTTACTGGTGGGACAGGTTCTTTTGGTAAAAAGTTCACAAAACGAGCGCTTGAACTAGGTGTAAAAAAGATTATTATCTTTAGTCGTGATGAGCTTAAGCAATATGAGATGAAGCAGGAATTTGATGATAGCCGCTTACGTTTCTTCATTGGAGATGTTCGAGATCAAGAAAGATTACATAGAGCATTTGATGGTGTTGATATTGTGATTCATGCTGCGGCAATGAAGCATGTTGATGCGTGTGAGTATAATCCATTTGAAGCAGTAAAAACAAATATACATGGTGCTCAAAATATTATCGAAGCCGCTATAGATTGTGGCGTAGAAAAAGTGATTGCATTATCTACAGATAAAGCATGTGCTCCTGTTAATTTATACGGTGCGACAAAATTAGCTTCTGATAAATTATTTGTTGCAGCAAATGCTTATGTCGGGGAAAAGAAAACGCGTTTTGCAGTAGTGCGTTATGGAAATGTTGTTGGTAGTAGAGGGAGTGTAGTGCCATTTTTTAAAAAAGTTAAAGAAACAGGTACGCTACCGATTACAGATGAGCGTATGACACGTTTCTGGATTACCTTAGAACAAGGGGTACAATTTGTATTAAATAATTTAGAACGTATGCATGGTGGCGAAATATTTGTCCCAAAAATTCCGAGTATGAAGGTAACAGACCTGGCAAAAGCGATTGCACCAGAATGTAAAATTGAAGTTGTTGGTATTCGCCCAGGAGAAAAGCTCCATGAAGCAATGATTATGGATGATGATGCGCGACATACTGTTGAATTTGATACATATTATGTCATTCAGCCAGAGTTTCCGTTTTGGTCAGCAAAGTATGCTGAAGGTGGAAAAGAGCTGAAAGATGAATTTTCTTATACAAGTGATGTGAATGAAGATTGGTTAACGGTTGAACAACTACGTGAGTTGGCGGAGGAGATATAAATGATAGTAGTAGTTGGAGGGGCAGGCTATATTGGCTCACATACAGTCAAATATTTAGTAGAGCAAAGTGAACAGGTTGTTGTCTTCGATAATTTGAGCACAGGACATCAACAATTTGTACCGAACGATGTGCCATTTGTTAAAGGAGATTTAGCTTCCTTTGATGATTTACACAATCTTTTTACACTCTACCCTCAGATTCATACAGTCATTCATTTTGCTGCATTTGCCTATGTAGGTGAATCAGTAATAGAGCCTGCGAAATACTATCGAAATAACCTAGTAAATACCATTAATTTATTAGATAGTATGCGAGTATATAATGTGAAAAATATCGTGTTTTCTTCAACTTGTGCTACATATGGTAATCCTGTCTCTTTACCGATAACTGAGGAGCATCCACAAAATCCGATTAATCCTTATGGGCGTACGAAATTAATGATGGAGCAGTTAATGGAAGATTACTCAACTGCGTATGGCATTAACTTTGCTGCACTACGCTATTTTAATGCGGCTGGAGCAGCGATTGATTGTACAATTGGCGAATGGCATGAGCCAGAATCACATCTTATCCCATTAGTTTTGGATGTTGCATTGGGCAAGTCAAAACAAATTAATATTTTTGGCTCAGATTTTGATACGCCAGATGGTACGTGTATACGTGATTATATTCATGTCATAGATTTAGCAGATGCACATTATAAAGCCGCATTATACTTAAAGAATGAACGGCAAAACCTTAAGCTAAATTTAGCGAATGGGGCAGGTTATTCTAATTTAGAAATTATTCAAATGGTTGAAAAAGTAACGGAGAAGCCGATTCCATATCAATTAACAGACCGACGTGCTGGTGATCCGGGACAATTGATAGGTTGTGCAGATAATGCAAAGTCAGTGATTCAATGGGAGCCGAAATACGACCTAGAGCAAATTATTGCATCAGCTTGGGCCTGGCATCAGAAGAAATTTGGAGGCACAATTATGAAAAAACGTATTTTAGTAACAGGAGGAGCGGGCTTTCTTGGCTCACATTTAATAGACCGTCTGCTAGCGGAAGGGCATGAAATTATATGTATCGACAACCTACAAACAGGCTCAATGGACAATATTCAACATGTAATGAATGAAATCACATTTATCCAACATGATATTACGGAGTCATTGCCTGAGTTGGGGCAATTTGATGAAATTTATAATTTAGCATGTCCAGCTAGCCCTATTCACTATCAGGCAGATCCTGTACATACATTTAAAACAAGTGTAATTGGTGCTTTACATTTATTAGAATTGGCACGTCGAACAGGAGCGAAAATTTTTCAAGCCTCTACATCAGAAGTATATGGTGATCCGTTAGTACATCCGCAGCCTGAGCATTATTGGGGGCATGTCAACCCAATTGGTATTCGTAGCTGCTATGATGAAGGCAAGCGTGGTGCTGAAACATTATTCTTTGATTATGCAAGAATGTACGATATTGAAATAAAAATTGTACGGATTTTTAATACATATGGTCCACGTATGGATGCAAGTGATGGGCGAGTAGTTAGCAATTTTATCGTGCAATCTTTACAAAATAAACCGTTGACTGTATATGGTGATGGGAAGCAAACACGCTCCTTTTGCTATGTTGATGATTTAATTGAAGGTTTTTTGAGATTAATGGCTACACCTAAACATGTTACAGGACCTGTAAATTTAGGTAATCCGCACGAGTTTACCATGATGGAATTAGCAGAGAAAGTCATGAAATGGACAGGCAATGATACGCCATTACAGTATGAGACCCTGCCACAAGATGATCCGAAGCAACGCCAGCCTGTAATCACCGAAGCGAAAAAAGTGCTAAATTGGGAACCACAAGTGATGTTAGATGAGGGACTACAAAAAACAATTGCTTATTTCAAGGAGCGAGTATAAATGAAAAAAGTACGTAAAGCTGTAATACCTGCTGCTGGTCTTGGTACACGCTTCCTTCCAGCAACAAAAGCACAACCAAAGGAAATGTTACCTATTGTTGATAAGCCAACGATTCAATATATTGTTGAAGAAGCAGTAGCAGCCGGCATTGAGGATATTATTATTATTAGTGGCCGTAATAAAAGAGCCATCGAAGACCACTTTGATAAAACATATGAGCTTGAAGAGTTATTAACGAAAAAAGGAAAGTGGAACGACCTTGATGATATTCAAGCCATCTCAAATTTAGCAAACATCCATTATATTCGGCAAAAAGAAGCAAAAGGACTAGGAGATGCCATCAATTGTGCGCATCGTTTTATTGGAGACGAGCCCTTTGCAGTGTTGTTAGGAGACATTATTTTACAAGCAGAAACACCAGCATTGGCGCAATTAATTAAAACTTTTGAAAAGGAGCAAGCATCCGTGATTGGTGTACAAGCAGTAGATAAGAGTATTGTTCATCAATATGGTGTAATTGATCCAGTCGGTGAAATTAAGGTCGGGGAAGCAATTGAAGTGAAAGGCTTTGTCGAAAAGCCAAAAGCTGAAGCGGCTCCCTCTAATTTAGCTATTATGGGGAGATATATTTTAACTTCAAATATTTTTAACGCTTTAAAAGTAACACAGGCTGGTGCTGGTGGTGAAATTCAACTAACAGATGCGATTGAGTTACTCAACCATTCTGAGCGAATTGTGGCACATGATGTACAAGGGAGATTGTATGATTGTGGAAGTAAGGTCGGTTTTGTACAAGCTACTATTGACTTTGCATTAGAACGTGATGATTTAAAAGATGAGATACTTGCTTATCTTAAACAAATAGTAGGTAAGGTGGAAAAAGCATGATGAACGTAGCGGTTATCGGTACAGGCTATGTAGGGCTTGTCTCAGGCGTAGTGTTGTCTGAAATTGGTCATATGGTTACTTGCATTGATATTGATGAGAAAAAGGTGCATACATTACAGGCAGGCAAATCACCGATATATGAGCCTGGCTTAGATGAAATAATGATGAAAAATATAGAAGCGAACCGTCTCTATTTTACAACGGATCATCGAAAGGCTTTTGAGAAAGTCAGCATTGTGTTTATCGCAGTCGGTACACCTCAAAGTGATAGCGGTGCAGCAGACTTAGTATATATAAAGCAGGCTGCAAAAGATATTGCTAAAAATATTGTAAACGATACAGTTGTTGTTGTGAAAAGTACAGTGCCTGTTGGGACAAATGATTTAGTAGAGAGTATTATTAAAGAAAATCTATTGACAAATGTAAACGTAGATATAGTATCAAATCCTGAATTTTTACGTGAAGGTCACGCAATTCATGATACATTTCATGGGGATAGGATTGTTATAGGCGCTGAGTCAATAGTAGCTGGAGATACGATAGAACAATTATTTCTTCCATTAAACTTACCAATTGTACGAACAAATCGTCGTAGTGCCGAGATGATTAAATATGCAGCGAATGCATTTTTAGCCACAAAAATAAGCTATATTAATGAAATTGCAAATCTTTGTGAGAAGACGGGGGCAAATGTAGCAGATGTAGCAGATGGAATAGGGTTAGACTACCGAATTGGACGTGCTTTTTTGAACCCTGGATTAGGTTATGGAGGCTCTTGCTTCCCAAAGGACTCAGAGGCTATTGCTTATTTAGGTAGAGAGTACGATTCGCCTTTAACAATTGTAGAAAGTGCTATTAAAGCGAACTTCCGACAACGAGAGTTGTTCTTAAAGAAAGTATTAGATTATTTTAATGGAGATGTTGAAGGTAAAGTTATTGGAATGTTAGGGTTAGCGTTTAAGCCAAACACGGATGATTTGCGTGAGGCACCATCCCTTTATTTGATCGAGGAATTGGAGAAACGTGGTGCGGTCGTTAAAGCCTATGATCCTGTTGTAAAGCATTTACCGCAGTGTGTTAATTCGTTGGAAGAAGTGACAATAGATGCAGAGGCTGTATTGCTTGTGACAGAGTGGGATGAGTTTAAAGAAATAAAAATAGAGAATATTAGAGTTTTTGATGGTAGATATTTTTTAAAAAGTAGGATGATGTTATGAGTAAAATATTAGTGACTGGGGCAGACGGGTTTATAGGCTCTCATTTAACAGAACAACTTGTTCGGGAAGGCTACGATGTACGGGCATTCGTTTATTATAATTCATTTAATTCATGGGGCTGGCTAGACCAGTCTCCAAAAGAAATCATGTCACAATTAGATATGTTTTCAGGTGATATCCGCGACCCGTATGGTGTAAAGGAAGCAATGAAGGATTGTACCCATGTACTAAATTTAGCAGCGCTTATTGCAATTCCATATTCTTATCATTCACCAGCTACTTATGTGGATACGAACGTTACAGGAACATTGAATATTGTACAAGCTGCTAAGGAATTGGGTGTAGAAAAAGTTGTCCATACTTCTACAAGTGAGGTGTATGGTACAGCGCTATATGTGCCAATTGATGAAAACCACCCACTACAAGGGCAATCACCATATTCAGCTTCTAAAATTGGTGCTGATCAAATGGCTTTATCATTTTATTGTTCTTTTGACACACCAGTATCTATTATTCGCCCTTTTAATACATACGGTCCACGTCAATCGGCACGTGCGGTTATTCCGACCATTATTAGTCAGTTAGCGAGTGGGAAAACAACTATTAGACTAGGCGCAACTAGTCCAACGCGTGATTTCAACTATGTGCAGGATACAGTACAAGGCTTTATTTCAGTTATGAACTCTGAAAAATCAGTTGGTGAAGTAATAAATATTGGCTCAAACTATGAGGTATCTATCGGAGAAATGGCAGAAATGATTGCAGATATTATGGGAGTTAAATTAACGATAGACACTGATGAGCAACGCTTGCGTCCTGAAAAAAGTGAAGTAGAGCGCCTTTGGGCGGAGAATAAAAAGGCGAAAGAATTACTTGGTTGGATGCCACAGTATAGTGGAAAGGATGGCTTCCGAAAAGGTTTAGAAGAAACGATTGAATGGTTTACAAACCCTAATAATTTATCTAAATATAAGGCAGATGTTTATAATATATGAATAAACAATGGATAAAATTTACTGAAAATGTAAAAAGATTATATGGAAAAGATTTTGTTGCGTTACATGAACCAACATTTAGTGAAAAAGAAGTTGAATATGTAACGGATTGTGTAAAAACAGGGTGGGTATCGTCTGTTGGTTCCTATGTTATACGATTCGAGGAAGATTTAGCGAAGTTTGTAGGAGTAAAGCGCGCTGTTGCAGTAGTAAACGGCACAGCAGCACTACACATTGCATTAAAGGTAGCGGGAGTGGAGACAAATGATGAAGTGCTAATGCCTTCGCTTACTTTTATTGCAACAGCAAATGCAGTTTCTTATTTGCAGGCTATACCACACTTTATTGATGTGGAATGGAGCACATTAGGAGTTGATTCTATTAAACTACGTAATCATCTCAATGAAATTAGTGAAAAAAGGAACGGTGAGCTGTATAATAAGCAGACTAAACGTCGTATTAAAGCACTCGTGCCAATGCATACATTTGGTCATCCAGTAGCATTAGATGAATTAATTAAAATATGTGAAGAGTTTCATCTAGTACTTGTGGAAGATGCAGCAGAATCGTTAGGCAGCTATTATAAGGGGAAGCATACAGGTAGCTTTGGCAAAGTAAATGCAATAAGTTTTAATGGTAATAAAATTATTACAACTGGTGGTGGTGGTGCCATCTTAACGGATGACGAAGAACTTGCAGATTATGCAAAACATTTAACTACCACAGCAAAGGTACCGCATCAGTGGGAATATGTTCATGATGAAGTAGGATTTAATTATCGAATGCCAAATATCAATGCGGCGATTGGTTGCGCGCAACTCGAAAAGATAGGCATGTTTTTAAAGCAGAAACAGCTACTTACAATAAATTATGCTGAACTAATTGCCAATTTAGACGGAGCTTATTTATTAAAGCAACCCAAAAATTGTTCAAGCAATTATTGGTTACAAACATTAATTTTAGATGATTCCTTAAATCGGGATGAAGTGCTAACATTTTTGAATGACAATGGTGTGATGAGTCGTCCTATTTGGCAGCCAATGCACATGCTTGAAATGTTTAAAGAATGCCCCAAAGCAGAGTTGAACTTAACAGAACAATTAAAGAGAAAGATTATTAATATTCCTAGTACACCTATTAAATAATTTGGTAATGGGCATTGTAGGAAAAGATAGTGATTATAAACCTAGAGGAAGGATTGTCTCTAGGTTTATAGCAAGAAAGGATTAGTTAATTAATTTATCTGATGAATGTATAGGTATTGTGGAGGCGGCGTTCAAAAGGAAGCAGGGTAAACTGAGATTGGGAAATTTATCTTGCACGTAAAAACCATATTGTATAGATAAAAGAATTACTGGTTTTGGATACAAGTAGAGGGTTTCAAATAATACATAAATTCCGATTTTGAAAATAATATAAGAAAAGGTAAATGTGGCTAAGTGCTTGAAGGAGCATAATATTTACGAGGAATATAATACTACTAGTGTATACTATGTTCAATTTAAAAGTTAGTAAAGTGAAATGCTACAAATATCATTCCATAATATGTAGAAAAATAGTTAACTATTCAAGATTTTGATTTATAGAACACTATTAAAGTGGCTTAAAAGTAATTTCTGCCACGTATATCTAAAGGGACTTACAGTACTTGATGCAATTAATAACCTTTAATGGACTGGCTAAACAAAGCATTACTTGAAGAATTAAATTTGAAAGAACATCATATTATTCGTTTTAATTTTGATTCAATTGTTGCGAATAACATTTTATACCATTAAGGGGAGTGAAGAGAATATGAGTTTAAAAGCAGAAGAATGGGATTTATCATACCGTAATAAAGATAATTTTGTTTTTTATCCACATGAGGAAATTATTCGCTTTTCAGCAAAATATATTGCTAAGAGAGTCGGATTAGATGAAGTGAGTTATAGAACAAATCAGGAAAATAAGATTTTAGATTTAGGTTGCGGAATAGGGCGACATCTTATCTTTTTTGAGAAATTAGGAATGGAGACATTTGGGATTGATTTATCAAAAGAAGCAATTACAGTCGCAAGGGAATGGTTAAAGAAGGAGAATATAAACCCTGAAAATAAATTAGTTAGTGGTACAGCAGAAAATTTACCGTGGAACCAAGATGAATTTAATTTTATTGTAAGTCATGGTGTGCTCGATAGTATGCCGTTTGATATTGCCAAAAATGTTGTGAGAGAGTGCCATAGAGTGATTCGGAACGATGGCCTATTTTATTGTGATTTAATTGGTGATGAGTCTGAATATGGAAATAATTTTGAAGGAGAAGTTTTAGTAGAGTCTAATCATGAAAATGGAACTATTCAATCGTATTTTTCATTAGATAAAATTCAAGATTTATTTAAGAATCTATTTGAGATTAAGGAATTGAATAAGGTTATTAATCAAAATGTTTTTACAAAACAATATTATACAAGGTTCCATTTGGTTCTAAAAAAGGTGGATATTGGTGAGAGTCAATGAATTTTTTAGTTGAAGCATCGGGAAGTTTAACTTCAGGTTATTTAATTAGCTCGATTCAAGAAGCTGGTTTTAAAGTTTACGCATCTGATATTATAGAAGAATGTTTTGGGAAATATTTAGCAGATGATTTTATTCTGATGCCTAAAATTTCAGAAGAACATAGTTGGAAGAAAACTGTGAATCTTATTTATGAAAATGAAATTCAAGTTGTTATTCCTTCGTTGGATGAAACTTTATTGAAATGGTCTGAAAATAAAAGATTTTTTTTACAAAACAATATTCATATAATAATTTCTGAAATGACCACTCTAGAGATTTGTCAGGATAAATGGAAAACATATTTATTTTTTCAAGACAACTTTATTCCAACGCCCAAAACGAGTCTGGAATCAAAGTATCCACTTATAAAGCCTCGAAAAGGACGAGGTAGTACAGGTATTTTTATACAAGTAGACAAACAAAGTGTGAATATGGATGGTAATATATCACAGGAAATAATTCGAGGTACAGAATATACAATTGATGTATTTTGTGATTTTAATAATGAACCTATTTATATAGTACCTCGGAAACGCCTTAATGTTAAGGAAGGAAAATCTACAGGTGGTATAGTTGTGAAACATCCAGAAATTGAGAAATACGTAAGAATTATTTGTTCTAGACTTCCATTTGTCGGTGCTATCAATATTCAATGTTTTGAAGATTTTGAAGGGGATTTGCAATTTATTGAAATCAATCCTCGGATTGCTGGAGGAATGGCTCTTGGATTTGCTGCAACTGAAAATTGGATTTCTTTAATGGTCTCTAACTTAATACACAGAAAGCCTATTTGTCCTGTAGAGACTAAATATGGTTTAAAAATGATGAGGTACTATCGTGAAATATTTACACTTGAATAATGTTAATTTTGATCAGTACGATTATTATGGCTTCGACATGGATGGGACATTGTATAACGAGCAACTTTTTATAGAACAAATATATATAAAAATTTCGCATTATTTTTCACCCGATTCAAAGGTGGTAGCTCTAAATATATATGACTGGATGCTTCAAAGATGGATTAAAAAAGGAAGTAGTTATCCATATATTTTTGAAGAAACCATACAAGCTTTTAATATAAAAAATAAAACGATAGAGGATGCTTTATCTATTTATAGAACATCAGAGCCGAACTTGTTATTAGAGATTAATGTAAAAGAGATAATTGAAAAAATACCTTTATCAAAACGTTTTTTAATAACGGATGGACATCCACATCTACAAAGAAGTAAATATAGGGCGTTAAGTCTAGAAAATTATTTTATGTATGAAAATTGTTGTTTTACTGGCGATTTAGGTAGGAATTTTTATAAACCATCGAGATTAGCTTTAAGAAAATTAGTAAGTGTTCAAAGTGATTCTAAGATTATTTATTTTGGAGATAGACTTGTAGATGAACAATTTTGTTTGAATACTGGTATGGATTTTGTACATGTTCAAAATTTTCAAGATTTTTGGGGGTTAAAGGAATGAAAAGGAAAATACTTGCCGTAACCGGGATTCGTTCAGATTACGATTTAATGACGCCGGTATTTAAATCTATTCAAAGTCATTCAAATTTAGAATTACAGTTGATTGTAACAGGGGCACATTTATCGCATTCATACGGTTATACTATTCAGGAAATTGAGAATGATGGATTTGTTATTGCGGATAAGATTGAAAGTTTATTAAATAGTGACCTTTCGACAGCTAGGGTGAAGGGCTTGGGAATTCAGTTACAAGGAATGGTTCAAACTGTTGAGAGAGTGCAACCTGATATTTTATTAGTACTAGGTGATCGAGAAGAGTCGATGACTACCGCTTTAGTCGGTGCTTATATGAATATACCAGTTGCTCATGTAGCGGGAGGAGACCGTGTTGTTGGAAATGTAGATGATCAAATACGACATGCAGTAAGTAAATTAGCACATATACATTTTACGACAAACCAAGAAAGTGCAGATCGCTTAATTCGATTAGGTGAAGAACCATTTCGTATTTATAATACAGGAAATCCGGGATTGGATAGATTGAAAAATGTTCCTATATTAACGAAATCAGAATTGTCAAAACGACTAGGTTTTATCATTGAAGATGATGAACCGTTTATTTTATTGATACAACATGTAATTTCAACAGAAGTTGAACAAGCTTATGACCAAATGAAAGTGACGATGCAAGCCATTCAGAAAATGGGTATTAAAACGATAATAAGTTACCCGAATTCTGATGCAGGAGGACAACAAATCATAAATGCTATCAATGAGTATAGCGATTTACATTTTGTGTATATTCAAAAAAACATACCTAGACTTGAGTTTGTCAATATTATGCGTCATGCAAGTTGTATGGTGGGGAATTCGAGTGCTGGAATTTTAGAAGCGCCATTCCTTAAACTTCCTGTAGTAAATATAGGAAATAGACAAAAGGGACGATTGCATACAAATAATGTTCAATTTGTAAATCATGAAGTAGATGAAATTGTAAAAGCTGTGAATAAAGCGTTGACTGATAACTTGTATTTACAGGAGATAGAGCAAGGAATTAATCCGTATGGTGATGGTAATAGTGCTTCTAAAATAGCAAATATATTATCAAATTTGCAAATAAATGAAAAATTATTAATCAAGGAGATTACTTATTAATGAACAGAGTTGTTATAATAACCCCACATCCTGATGACGAAACCTTAGGCTGTGGCGGAACATTACTGAAACATGTAAATCAGGGAGATAAGGTTTACTGGTTAATTATTACAACTATGGGTGAATATTTTGGTGAAGAAAAGAGAGAAAAAAGATTTAAAGAAATTGAAACAATTTCAAAAATGTATGGATTTGATAAAACATTTGAATTAGGATTTGAAGCTACAACATTAGATCAAGTTTCAGGTGGTCTATTAATTGGGAAAATAAGTGAGGTATTCCAAGAAATACAACCGAACATTGTATATGCCCCCTATCCAAGCGATATTCATTCAGATCATAAAGCTGTATTTGATGCCACAATGGCATGTACAAAGTGGTTCAGATATCCATCTGTTGAACAAGTATTGTTATATGAAACACTCTCAGAGACAGATTTTGCAATAAACCCCGATGCCAATAATTTTAGACCAAACATTTTTGTAAACATAGAGTCATTTTTGGAAAAAAAAATTGATATCATGATGATTTACGAATCAGAAATAGGTGAATTTCCATTTCCGCGTAGTGAAAAGGCAATTCGTTCTCTTGCATATGTTCGTGGATCAGCAAGTGGTTTTGAAGCAGCAGAGGCATTTATGTTATTAAAAGGGAGGGTACTATGAAGACATACATCATCGCAGAAGCTGGCGTGAATCATAATGGCTCGCTAGAAATGGCGAAAGAACTTGTAAATGTTGCAAAAGAAGCTGGTGCTGACGCAGTAAAATTTCAAACCTTTAAGGCAGAAAACTTAGTAACTAAACATGCACTGCAAGCAGATTATCAAATTGAAAATTTAGGAGAAAGTAGTTCTCAATTGGCTATGTTAAAAAAATTGGAATTAACTTATGAAGAATTTTTAGAGCTGCAATCATATTGTAAAACTGAGCAAATTGAATTTTTATCGACACCTTTTGATTTTGAAAGTGTCGATTTTTTGCTAGATGAACTGAAGATTACAACAGTTAAAATTCCATCTGGAGAGTTAACGAATATGCCATACATACATTATATTGCAACAAAAAGAAAACCAATTATCTTATCAACTGGTATGGCGACAATTGAAGAAATTCATGAGGCATTGGCATTTATTGCATATGGTTTAGCGAGACCGAAAGAACCAGTTATGCTAGAGCGCGTACACGCTTTTTATGGAACTGCCGAAGCTAAAAAGACATTAAAAAAATATGTAACACTTTTACATTGTACAACTCAATATCCAACACCTATGGATTCAATAAATTTGAAAGCAATGAACGAAATGAAGAAGATTTTTAAGCTACCAATTGGATTATCGGATCATTCAGAAGGCATTTACGTTTCAATAGCAGCTGTTGCTATGGGAGCAAATGTTATAGAAAAGCATTTTACGTTGAATAAAACGCTTGAAGGTCCTGATCATATTGCCTCGTTAAATCCTTTTGAGTTAAGGAAGATGATAAAAGGAATTAGAGATGTAGAGACAGCCTTAGGTGATGGTATTAAAAAGCCAACTACTATTGAACTTCAAAATCGTGTTCCCTCACGAAAAAGCTTAGTTGCTAAAACTTCAATTAAAGTAGGGGAGGTGTTTACCTCAAGGAATTTAACTGTAAAAAGACCAGGAAACGGTATAGATCCATCGAAATACTGGTCATTTATTGGACAAACTGCATCAAAATTTTACGATGAGGATGAGTTAATAGATGAATAAATCTATTATTATAATTGGGAATGGTGGGCATGCATCAGTATTAACGGAAATTTTACTTACACAAAGTCTAAAAATAATTGGCTTTACAGCTCCGACATTAGAAGAAAATTGTTTTGATTTACCTTATTTAGGTCCTGATGAAATAATTCTAAATTATGATCCTAAAGAGGTTGAATTAGTACTTGCATTAGGGATGATAGAACCGTCACCATTACGAGGACAAATATTTAATACTTATAGCAATTATAGTTATCAATTTAAATCAGTTATACACCCATCAGCTGTTATTGCATCATCTGTTAAATTGGGAAGAGGTGTTCAAATAATGGCAGGTGCAATTATTCAAACGAATACGAATATAGCCGATAATAGCATTATAAATACTGGTGCGTTAATTGATCATGACTGTCGTATCGGACCTCATATACATATTGCTCCAGGTACTAAACTGTCAGGTGGAGTTCAAATACAACAAGGTACACATATTGGTACTGGTGCAACGGTTATACAAGGAATTTATATAGGCTCTAATTGTTTAATTGGGGCTGGATCAGTTGTGGTAAACAATATTACAAATGGTATAAAGGTAGTTGGTGTACCTGCTAAGGAAGTGTAGCTCATTGAAGCAATGGCAAAATATTTTAGTTACTCAAAATCAAACTTTATTAGATACAATGAAAATTATTGATGATTCTTCTTTACAGTTTGCAGTGGTTGTAGATGAGAAACATCATTTACTTGGTACTGTAACAGACGGTGATATTCGTCGTGGTATTTTGCGAGGAGAAGGGCTTGAAGTACCTATTACTTCAATTATGAATTCAAATCCTATAACAGCAAAAAGTGGACAAAAACAGCATAAATATAAGCAATTAATGAAATCTAAAACACTGAAACAATTACCGATAGTAAATAAATCAAATAAAGTTATAGATATTTTATTTACTGATAGATTAGAGATGTCCACAAATAAAAATACAGTAATATTAATGCTTGGAGGACTAGGTACTAGGCTACGTCCTCTTACAAATGATATACCCAAACCGATGTTGAAAATAGGAAATAAGCCGATTCTAGAAATAATCATTGAGAATTTCAAACAATATGGATATTCACATTTTGTTTTTTCGGTAAATTACAAAAAAGAGGTTATTCAGGAATATTTTCAAAATGGGGAAGCTTTTGATGTAACAATTGAATATGTTGAAGAAGGGAAACGTATGGGAACGGCTGGAGCACTCTCCTTATTAAAAAGCAGACCGACACTACCTTTCTTTGTAATGAATGGAGATTTGCTAACACAGGTGAAATTTGATCAACTTATGCAATTCCATATAGAACATCAGTCGATAGCTACAATGTGCGTGCGTGAATTTGAATATCAAATACCCTACGGGGTTATTGAAACGGCTGGAACAGATTTAGTAACAATAAAAGAAAAGCCTATACAACGTAGTTTTGTCAATGCAGGCATCTATGCTTTAAATCCTGAAGTACTTGAATACATTCCACAAGATGAATTTTACGATATGCCTACTCTATTTGAGAAATTGATTGAAGAAAACCAGAAAACGTCTGCTTTTCCAATTCGCGAATATTGGCTAGACATTGGGCAGATAAATGAATATGAACGAGCAAATCACGAATTTACTAACATATTTGAGAAAGGAGATGACTGAAATGAAAGCCTTAGTAATTGGTTATGGTTCAATAGGACAACGTCATGTGAGAGTTCTAACGGAGCTTGGACTACAGGTTTATATTGCTTCTAGAAGGTCATATGATGAATCGAATTTCTTTCACAGTTTGAAAAGTGCTCTTGAGGCAAATACATATGATTATATTGTAATTGCGAATGAAACGATAGCTCACATAGAAAGTTTAAGAGAAATTATAAATAGTGGATTTACAGGAATTTTACTTGTTGAAAAACCCCTTTTTTCAAAACTTGAATCGATAAATTCTAGAAAAGATAATATTATTGTTGCTTATAATCTTAGGTTTCATCCGTTAATTACCAAATTAAAAACAATGCTATGTAATGAAAAAATAATTAGTGTTAATGCATATGTTGGTCAATATCTACCTAGCTGGAGACCGAATACAGACTATACAAAATGCTACTCTGCGCATAGTAATAAAGGTGGTGGGGTTCTAAGAGATTTAAGTCATGAATTAGATTACCTTACCTACTTATTTGGTAAGTGGGACTCGTTAGTTGCGCAAACAGCGAAAATTAGTAATTTAAATATACAATCAGAAGATTATGTAAATGTTTCTTATAAAACCAATCAAGATATATATGTGTCTGTTGAATTAAATTATTTAGACCGCATTTCACAACGGTATGTAATTGTTCAAACATATAATAATACGATAAAAATTGACTTTAATAATAACAATATTAATTGTAATGGTGAAATTGAACAACTCACAATAATAGACAGAGATTATACATATAGAAAACAATACGAAGCTATACTGAATGGCCCATCACATTGTTGTACTTTTAAAGAAGGCTTAAATATAGTGAAAATGATTGAAGCGATCGAGGAATCGTCAGAAAATAAGGAGTGGGTATATAATGACTAGAATTTGTACTATATGTGCGCGTGAAGGATCAAAGGGTGTGAAAAATAAAAATTTACGTGATTTATTAGGAAAACCGTTAATTGCCCATAGTATTATACAAGCTCAGAAAAGCGGTCTATTTAATGTTATCGCAGTTAGCAGTGATAGTGAGGAAATTTTAAAGGTTGCTAATGAATATGGAGTGGACTTTGCAATTAAACGACCAGCTGAATTAGCAACAGATACAGCAGCTAAATTGCCTGCTATCCAGCATTGTGTGAATCAAGTTGAACAACTAAGCAATTTTCAATTTGATCTAATAACTGATATTGATGCTACCTCACCTCTACGCACTATAGAAGATTTACAAAAAGCAATATTTATGTTTGAAAAAAATGAGAACGCCTATAATTTAATAACAGCTTCACCTGCTCGAAGAAGCCCGTATTTTAATTTAGTAGAAGAAAGAAATGGTGGTTATGTTGGACTTTCAAAACCTTTAGAAAATACAGTCGTACGACGGCAAGATGCACCACAATCATACGATATGAATGCCTCTATCTATGTTTGGAATAGAGAAGCCTTTTTTAACTTTAATTCTGTTTTCACTGATAGAACAATATTGTATGTAATGCCAGAGGAGCGATCACAAGACATTGATACTGAGTTAGATTTTGAAATTGTGCAGCTTCTTGCAAAGAAAAGAGGGAATCTTGAATGAGTTATCTTCAGAGATTTTCTTTAAAAGGTAAAAATGCCATAGTTACAGGTGGCGCAGGAATCTTGGGGGGGCATTTTTCTAGAGGATTGGCTGATGCTGGAGCTAATTTAGCCGTGGTAGATATTAATGTTGAAAGTGCTAAAGAAGTCGCAAATGAAATTGAGAAGAATTACGATGTAAAAGCAAAGGCTATTTATTGTGATTTAACATCAGAACAATCTGTCAGGGAAATGGTTGAAACAGTTGTTTCAGAGTTTGGAACAATTGATATTCTTCATAATAATGCTGCTGGAAAATCAAGCAACCTTAATGAATTTTTTGCTCCTTTTGAAGAATATGAATTAAATCAATGGAAAGAAATTATGAGTACGAATTTAGATAGTATGTTCCTTGTTGCTAAATATGTTGGAAAAGTAATGAAAGAACAAGGTACAGGAGGCTCCGTTATTCAGACGGCTTCAATTTATGGAGTGATGGGTCCTGATAATCGTATTTATGAAGGCTCGTATTATTTAGATAGAGAAATTAATACACCAGCTATTTACTCTGCCTCAAAAGGTGGCGTTGTAGCTTTAACAAAATACCTAGCTACTTATTGGGCAAAGGATGGGATTCGTGTTAATACGATTACACCTGGTGGAGTAGAAAGTGGTCAAAATGAAACCTTTAAGTTAAATTATGGAAATCGTATTCCTTTAGGAAGAATGGCACAAGCTGAGGAGATGGTCGGTGCATTAATCTATTTAGCTTCAAATGCATCGAGCTATGTAACCGGACAAAATATTTTAATAGATGGAGGGTTAAGTGTTTGGTAAAAGAATATAGAGATGAAATAGTAAACAGAATAAAGTGGTCTAAAAATATAGATAGAATAGGACCTGATATTTTGTACAGTCATTTATTGTCGTATGCTCCAAAATTATATAATAAATTTTTGAAAAAGAAGTTTGCTTTTATTGGGGAAAATGTTGAGGTGCGTCCTGGGGCTTCGGTAGTTAACTGTTCTAATGTTTATTTAGGATGTAATGTTGTGTTACGCCCCAATACAATATTGATGGCTGCTAAAGATGCTAGTATTGAAATTCAAGATAATGTTTTAATTGGTTCAGGGGTGCATATATATGTAAGCAATCATAAATACAACGACATAAATATTCCTATATATTTCCAAGGACATTTTCCATCTAAAAATGTTGTTCTTAAAGAAGGATGTTGGATAGGGGCAAATGCTGTGATACTCCCTGGTGTCACTATAGGAGAAAATGCAGTAGTTGCTGCTGGAGCGGTCGTAGTAAAGGATGTACCGGCTAATATGTTAGTAGGTGGTGTACCAGCAAAAATTATAAAAAAAATAGAATAATATTTATACTAGGAAAGGAAGAGACTTAGATCAAAAAAATATTAGGTAGAAGGGATAAGCATCTATGACAAAAAATATAGCAATTATAGGTGCTGGTCAGTTAGGGAGCAGGCATTTACAAGCTTTAGCGCAATTAAAGGAAGAAGTATCACTTTATATTGTGGATCCTTCACAGCAATCATTAAAAACAAGTAAAGAACGATTTGATGTTGTAAATTATTATAATAAAACACTGACCAGCTTAAATAGTATTTTTGATTTGCCGAAAAATTTGGAATTTGTCGTTATTGCAACAAATTCCAAACAAAGACTAACTGTTCTACGTGAATTACTAAATCATGCTCAGGTTAATAATCTACTTTTAGAGAAGTTTTTATTTCCAAATATTGAAGAATTTGAACAAGCACAGCAGTTGTTAAATAAAGTTAATACTAAGGCTTATGTTAATTGTGCCAGAAAAATGTGGCCAAATTATAAATATATAAAATCAATGTTGAAATCAGAAAAAAATTTGCATTTTGAAGTTTCAGGTGGGGAATGGAATTTAGCTTCAAATGCAATTCATTTCTTAAATCTTTTTTTGTATTTCGCAAATGAAAATTCAGTTAGTATAGATACGTCATTATTGGATGAAAAAGTATCTGAAAATAAGAGAAAAGGTTATATTGAGTTGACAGGAACGTTAAAAATTACAACCCCAAAGTCAAATACTCTTGTATTAATCTCTAAATCTAATTGTCAAGAACAGCATAGTATTAAAATTTATAGTGATAATTTTGAGATTGAAATTTATGAACAACAAGAAAAGTATCTTGTGAATGGAAACGAAATGGAGTTCAGAGTGCACCATCAAAGTAGTTTAACAGACATAGTGTACATGCAATTATATAAACGAAAAGAATGTGATTTAGTTGATTTTATTACGTCTACTAATGAGCATTTATTATTATTAAAGGCTTTTAAGAGTTTCCTAAAAGGAAGAGAAGGGATTATAACATAATGTCAGTTTTACTAGTAGGATCAGGATATATGGCAAAGGAATATGTGAAAGTGCTACAAGCTCTTGAGATCTCATTCCGTGTAATTGGACGAAGAAAGGAAAATGCTCAAGTATTAGAAGATGAATTAAATATTACAGTGGATATAGGAGGGTTAGAAAATTGCTTTTTTAAATATCCAATTCCCTCACATGCAATTATCGCAACAACATTAGAGAGTTTGGAAGACAACGCTGTTTTTTTACTTGAAAATGGTGTAAAGAATATTCTATTAGAGAAGCCTGGTGCAGTAACATACGAAGGAATAACTAGAATTGCAACATTAGCAAAGAGTAAAGAGGCAAATGTCTATGTTGCCTATAATAGAAGGTTTTATGGATCAGTTTTAGAAGCGAAAAAGAGGATTTTAGAAGATGGTGGGCTCACATCATTTTTATTTGAATTTACTGAATGGGGACATATAATAGAAAAGTTAGATAAAACAGAGTTTCAATTAGAAAATTGGTATATTGGCAATTCAACTCATGTATTAGATACAGCATTTTATTTTGGTGGTAAGCCAGAAAAAATGAGCAGTTATGTTCAAGGACAAACTACTTGGCATCCAAATGGATGCATTTATGCAGGATCCGGCATTACTGAGTTGGGTATTTTATTTTCATATCATGCCAACTGGGGAGCACCTGGAAGTTGGAAGTTAGAACTGTTGACAAAAGAGAATAGATATATATTCAGACCATTTGAAAAATTACATGTACAAAAATTAGGCACAGTAGATATTGAAGAAATTGATTTTGATGACGAATTAGATTATTTATTTAAGCCAGGCCTATATAAACAAACAAAGACTTTTTTAGAAGGTGATGAATTCATAAATAATTTATTGACAATAACGGAATCAAGTGAAATGTTTAAATATTATCTATTTATTAAAGACTAGAAATAAATTCTGGATCGATGAAATGGGGGGGAGAAATGCGGATTTTAGCTCTAGGGGATTCGTTAGGTTTACCAAGACCCGATAATATGAAGGAATACTCACCCAATGAATTAACATTGGCAGTACCTTATGATAGGGTACACACATCTATATTACACAAAAAATTAATTAAGGAATTCGGAGAAACGGAATATATTGAAGTAATTAATAGAGCTAAAAGGTTTTCTACAATAAAGGATATTTATTTTGAATTTTGGGACCATCTATTCTATTTTGAACCAGATATTATTGTTTTACAAATAGGGATTGTAGATTGTTGGTATCGAGATTTTTTAAATGGTAAACAGATGGTGTTATATGAAGAGTTTATTATTTATTTAAATGTAATATTGAAATTGTTTTCATATAGGGAAAATACAAAACTAATAATAGTGGGCATATGTCCTTCGTCAGAAAAAATGTATGGTAGGTACCTTGGGGTAAAAGAAGAAATAAAAAAATATAACAACGTTTTAAAACAAGCATCGAATAATAACAATATATTTTTCATAGATATGGAGAAATATATAGATTCAATGAGGCCTCATGAATTTTTACTCTTAGATGATATTCATTTAAATAAATCAGGAAATGAATTGGTTGCTCAAGAATGTTTTGAGATTATAAGTCGAACACTGAATAAAAATAATATAGTAAATAGTACGGAAAATGTGAAAAAGTCTGATAAAAACATATTGTTAGAAATTTCTAGTAATAAAAAAATATTGATTTTTGGAGCAGGAGAATCGGGGCAAACTTTAAAACGTATGCTTGTTAAAAATCACATTTTAATTACAGGCTTTATTGATAATGACGAAAACAAAAGAAATACATATATAGAAGAAAATGAAATCAATAGTTTGACATATTGGATGGATAAATATAGTATAGACGAAATTTTTATTATAATTTCTTCAATGTATTGGGTGGACATCTATAAACAACTGAATAAAATGAAATTAACTTATAAAAAAAACTATTTAGTCCATTTTCTAAGGGGAGATATAGATTTAATTATAGTATAAATGAAACTATGGGGGTTATTAATAAGAAGTGCCGAGGAGATTCCTAAAGCTGAATCATATGGGTTTTGTATTAACTAGTAGTACTGCTACTGCGACTCCAAAGGTACAAGTTATCATAATTTTCGCTTGATAAGTGTTTTCACAGATGAAGAGTTCTAGCTTGTGTTCTTCTATTCTTCAGAGGTGGATAATGAAAGCAACCTCTAAATGCGATTTTTAACTTTATATAAAAATAAGGTAGGGTATGATAATGATTGAAAATGTAGCGATATTCGGTGCTTCTAACTTTGGGAAGATAGTCTTTGAGTTTCTAGAGGAATATACCTCTAATGTAAAGACGCAATTTTTTTTAGATAATAATAAAAATAAAAATGAGTTTTTAAATATTAAAGTGTACAGGCCTGATGAAATTGATCTTCACTCAATAAAAATACTAGTTGCTAGTGATTATTATGATGAAATAAAAAGACAACTAATTAATATGGGATTAAAAGAGAACATCAATTTTTTTAGTGCGGCCATTATTTATTGTGCAAAGGTTGATATTGATTCATGTAATTTAATTTTAGACCAATTCAAAGAAAATGATCTTAAGTATCAAATAATAACAAGAAAAGATTTGAAAAAAATCAAGTCTTCAAATAAATTATTTATCTTTGGTACAGGTAGATCTTTAAATGATTTATCTGAAGAAAACATTGAATATATTAGGCAACATGATTCTTGGGTGGTGACTTTCGGGAATATTCACTCTATTGTTCCGACATATTCTTCGTACGAATTTGGTGGTGATAATTTCGTATTATTCCATAAACTTACATGTAATGTGAAAAATAGAATAGGTTATCCTTTAACTTATATAAAAGATTTGCATTATTATTTAGAATCATATGCTTGTTATTTAAAAGATGAATTTAAAAAGATACCAATTACAAAGGATATAAGGCTACATACAAATACTTTAGAGAGTTTATATAGTTCGTTACATTTACTAAAATACTTGAAACTTGATAGTCTATTGTCAAAAATGGATTTTCATTTAGGCGGTGCAACAAGTGTTACGACAGTTATGTTCCATGCGTTGGCTCTTGGCTATAAAGAAGTTATATTATGTGGAGTAGATTTGAATAAGGATGTTTACTTTTTTGAAGAGTCAATGGAAAATGTTTTTGATGAGCAGTTGGCACAGTATCCATTAAGAAAAAAAGATAAGGCTATTATACATTCTACAGTTAGTGGCATAAATACTATACCTGCGGATCAATTTATTTATATGATTGAAGAAATGTTTTTCAAGGATGAAGGAGTTAGTTTGAAAGTAGCATCATCTGAGAGTGCGCTATATCCTAAAATAGGGTTATATGATTTTAAATAGTAGAAAGCGGTGGAAATATGAATATTGTAACATCAATTAACAAAAATTTTATTCAACATTTTTGTAGTATGTGTGCCTCATTAATAATAAATAACCATAATGAAAAGATTGATATTTTTGTTTTACATAGTGATATATGTGTTAATGAAAGAAATGTTATAGAAGATGCTTTGAGTAATTTATTAAATGAAAATATTGAAATTCACTATGTGGAAGTTGCAGAAGATAGATTCTCCACCATCCCTATTATAGAATCCCATCTTTCTGTTCAGACACTTTTTAGAATTTTATTAACAGAGTTACTCCCAATTAATGTAGAGAAGCTGATTTATTTAGATTCCGATTTAATATTGGAAGGAAGTCTTTCTTCATTGCTTTCAATTAACTTGGAAAATTACCATATTGCTGCAGTTCCTGATTTTAATGACGAATTAGCTAGAAATCAAAATATTAGTTCGGGATTGGAATATTTTAATTCTGGCGTTATGTTAGTAAATTTAAAAAAATGGAGAGAAACAGATTTTTTGAATCAATGTTTAAATTATGCCTTAGAGAATAAAGATAAATTAAGGTTCCCAGACCAAGATATATTAAATGGAGTATTAAAAGGAAATTGGTTAAAATTGGATTTGTCATGGAATGTAACAAGGATGTTTTTTGATCGTGAGAGTAAAGATTGGCCATTCGAACTTCAAGTTGCCATTAAAGATGCGAAGGAAAAACCTATCATAGTACACTACACTACATGGAAAAAGCCCTGGAATTATCTAGATGATCATCCTTTTAAAAGTAGATATTTTTTCTATTTAAATCATACACAGTTTAAATACATAAAGTATTCTGAAAGAGATACCTTGGCAACATCGAATATTGTAATTTTTGGTGCAAGCTTAGGTGGAAAAAAAATGAAACAATTTATTGAAAGTGATGGATTGAAAATAAGTTACTTTACCGATAATAATGAAAATAAATGGGGTCAAAAGGTAGATGAAATTGAAATTATCCCCCCATTCAAATTACAAAGTATACCTAACATATGTATAGTTATAGCTAGTACATATGAAAAAGAAATCTCTGTGCAACTTGAAAAAATGAATTTTTTGAAAGTTGCACCTTTAGTTTATAGACATTTATAAGGTACATCGAAGACAGTCTCTGTTTTTTAAATTGACCTAAAGAGGGTTATCTCCAAGAGATATAGAAAAGTCAGTTAGAACCATCTGTGTATTAGCTAGAAAGTTAATTATAACTTATTGATTCTTGCAAGGTGTACTAAATGATAAATGATATAAGTGTCTTTTCAGAACCTATCTTCATCTCGGAATTTGGATGTGAAACAACTATGGCGAGATGTTCATTATCTCTTAAAGAACTCTTTGAAATAATGTATCTTTCATGAGATTGAGTAGATCTTATTGACAAATGATATACATCAAACATGAATAAGATGTTTCAGATAATACCACATCTGGGAACAAGAAAACTACAATTGAACTAGGGATCGTGGACCAAACGTTAAAATAAATCCTTAATTGCTTTAGCAATGGGAATAATTAGTGTGATTCAATCATTGCACTATAGTTTAGTGCTCGTGCGGTCTACGTAATATCCTTTTAGAGAATATCCGAAAAATAGGTTGCGCGTCAAAATGGGCAAAAATTGCATCGAAGTGACAATTCTTTTTTGTCATTGTGTCAAGGGATTTAATTTTTACTTTGTTTGATTTTAATAAATTTTATTTTGGAATATGAGGTAGTAGATTATGACTGGATTAATATCAATAATTATATCTAACTATAATTATGAACAATACATTACTGAGGCAATTGAATCTGTATTAAATCAAACATATCAAGACTTTGAATTAATAATTGTTGATGATGGTTCAAATGACAATTCAAAAAGCATTATTCAAAGATACATGACAGAATATCCAACAAAGATTAAGGCAATTTTTAAGGAGAATGGTGGACAAGCATCTGCTTTTAATGAAGGTTATAAACTAGCACAAGGAGATATTATTGCATTTTTAGATGCAGATGATTATTGGTATGAAAATAAATTAGAAACAATTGAAAAATATCATAGAAAATCTAGTGCTGTTCAACATAATTTATTAATTAATAATAAAGTTCCATACACTATTTTAGAAGACGGTGTAGTAAAGCAAAAAAAATTATTAGAAAAATACGGTTTTATGGGTTTGATCCCCACTTCCGGGATATCCTTCAATGCGGAAATTTTGAAAAAAGTATTTCCAATACCGGAAGAAAGCTATAAACTTTGCGCGGATAATTATATAAGGGTATTTTCTTTAATTCATGAAGATATGATTTCTATCGAAAAAACATTAGGGTGTTACAGAGCGCATGATGAAAATGGATGGTACTCGAACCAATCTATAAGTAATATCTATGAGAGTAAGACATTAGAATTACTTAATGAATATAGAAAACAAAAAGATTTTTCTCCAATACCAGATATAAATTATACTTTTATCTATGCAAATGTATTTAAAGCATGTATTAATTTAGATGAAAATAAAAGATATATAATTTTCGGCAATGGTGGTTTAGGAAAAGAATTATATAGTTTATTAATCAAAGATTATTCTATCATAGGGTTTACTAATAGTTTAACTACAAATGACATTATGAACTTTGAGTGTACATCATTATATAATATTAATTATCTTTTAGAAAATCCAGATTTTTTTGATGGAATAATCATAGGAGTTACAAAAATAGTAGAAATATTTGAATTTTTAAAAACACAAGGTTTTGAAGAATCAAAAATAATTGTGCCAAAACTTTAATGTTAGAGTGAAGGGAAATGTGTGATGCAACGTCTAATAGAATTAGTTCAAGGGAAAAACATTGCAATATTTGGGACAGGGACTTCAGCCTCTAGGTTAAATAAAGTATTATCTACAATAAATTTAACTGTTAATAAGTTTGTTGATAATAATAAAGCCAAATGGAAAGATAAATTTTTAGCGAAAACCATAATTAACCCTGACAAATTATCAATAAATGAAGATTATATCATTATTGCTAGCATGTATGAAAAAGAGATTGGAGAACAGTTAAATAAACTAGGGTTTAGAGAAAAGGAACATTATATTTTCGGTAGAAAAATATTGTTTAAAGATAACGAATTGTATTATGTTAATACGAAAGAAAGACTTGAATTTCCATATATTCAAAAATATCTAAGTCTAAAAGACTATAAAAGTGACAACGACGCCGAATTTGAAATAAAACAATTAAATATAATTAAGGATTTAATTCCGTTAAAAAAGCCTTTTTTATTATCTGAAAATCAAATTCCTAGTTTTATGTTTCCACATCATAAATTGCCTCAAGGTTTAGTAGAGTATTCTATTTTGAAAGATGGTATCAGTTATGACTATAATGGAGCTATTTTTAATAGCGAAGGAATTATGTTATATGAGTATTCTACATATAACACTTTAAATACTAATATATGGGACGCTCAAAGGATAAAGCATTATAATTTTGAAAAATCTCAACCTGAACTTGTTAAAATAAAAGGGAGAGTTGGTGTTGTTACTTCCATCTGGGGTCAAGATAATTATTACCATTGGATGTTTGAAGAATTGCCTAGGTTTCATTTGTTACAACAGACAGGTATAGAAATTGATTATTATCTAAGTAATTACGCTATGACTAGATTTCAAATTGATACATTACAAAGCATAGGTATTGATACTAAGAAAATTGTTTCTTCTAGTGAGAATTATGCGATTCAAGCTGATGAACTTGTTATTCCTTACGCACCTGCATTTGATTCAGGATATATACCAAAATGGATTTGTGACTTTATTAAAAGTATACACATCGAAAAAGTGAAGAATATTCGAATGAACGCTCCTAGAATCTATATAGCAAGAGGGGATGTAGCTCACAAAAAAGTAGTAAATGAAGAATTATTGATTGGAATATTAGAGAAATATGAATTCAAAATATGTTATATGGAGAAATACACTCAAGAAGAACAAGCTGCATTATTTTATAATGCGGAAGTAATTATTGCTCCACATGGAGCAGGTTTATCGAATTTAGTATATTGTCAAGAAGGAACAAAAGTTTTGGAAATATTTAATCCTGCGTATGTACCTGTGATGTTTTGGTCGATTTGTAGTCAAATGAATTTGGAATATTATTGTTCGTTGGGCGATAGAACAGAATATATGTATTCTGATTCTATTAAAGAAAAATTAAACGTAAAAGATATTTTAGTGAACATTGAAGAAATTTATAAGTTTTTAAACATAATTAATGGAGGTTCTGATTTTGAGCTTTAACACAATCATAATTGGCGCAGGCTACGCAGGACTAGTTCTTGCTGAACGCCTCGCCTCACAGCAAAATCAAAAAGTGTTAGTTATTGAAGAACGCCAACATATTGGTGGTAATGCCTATGACCGTTTTGATGAGCATGGCGTGCTGGTTCATGAGTATGGCCCACATATTTTCCATACGCGTTCAAAGGAAATTTGGGACTATTTATCACATTTTACAGAGTGGCATTATTACGAACACCGTGTATTAGCGAAAGTGGATGGCAAAGAGGTACCGATTCCATTTAATTTAAATACGATTGCTGAAGTGTTCCCAAAAGATTTGGCAGAACGAATGCAACAAAAGCTAATTAATTTGCTTGGTTATAATGTGAAAGTACCAATTTTAAAATTACGTGAGCAAAATGATGAAGATTTAAAGTTTTTAGCAGAATACGTATATGAAAAGGTATTTTTGCAGTACACGTTAAAACAGTGGGGGATAGGGCCAGAAGAGTTAGATTCAACTGTGACAGGACGTGTGCCTGTTTATATTTCACGTGACGATCGTTATTTCCAAGACAAATATCAAGGGTTGCCAAAGTATGGCTATACAGAGATGTTTAAAAAGATGATGAATCATCCGAACATTCATCTCATGCTGAATACAAAATACCAAGATGTAATGACGATTTCAAAGGATGGTCATTCGTTATTCGGACAGCCATTTGATGGGCAAATTATTTATACTGGCAAGATTGATGAATTATTTGACTTTCAATATGGGGAGCTTCCTTATCGTTCATTGCGTTTCGAGTATGATACATATGATGTAGCATATAAACAAACAGTAGGACAACTGAATTCACCAAATAGCTATGAATTTACGCGTATTACGGAGTTCAAGCATTTAACGGGACAGCAACACCCAAAGACGACATTAGCACGTGAATATCCACAAGTCTACATACGTGATGAGAATATACCTTATTATCCAATTATTGCAGATAAAAACCAAGAATTATATAAAAAATATAAGATGCTGGCAGAAGAGTTAGAGAATATATATTTAGTCGGTCGTTTAGCTGAATATAAGTATTACGATATGGATGCTGTGGTTGCAGCAGCATTGAAAGCGTATAAAAAATTGACAGTCAATTAGTACATGCTAGGCTATGTTAAATAAGGGCATATTCCATCAAGTGAGTAATATGATTATTATAATTAGCTAGATTTACTACGTATTATCCTCATAGACACAGAAAAGCCTAGTGGTATTATTTTGGATGATGGCACTTATCTGAAAATGGATTTGACAATTGCACATAATGTGGAAACACGAAAAATGTATCTTGTGTTTTTAAGCTTTGACTATGGACGGTGCAATGAAGATAAACAAGAGTATATTTATAAATAACTAAGTAGAAATTTAGATTATAAATCTAGTTATATTTTCATGGCAATTGTGATGAACGTACTTTCCATAAGATCCATTTTGTGGCATGATAGACTAGATTATATAGTAGATTTATTAGGAAAGAATTTAAAAAGAATTGAACAATAAACGGGAGAATCTATATTTTCATTCATAGATTCTCTTTATATAAAGGAGAGCAAAGTGAACATTTCTGTAGTGATTCCATTGTATAATGCTGAAAAATACATAGTAGAGACATTAGATAGTTTAATCAATCAAACATATCCCATCGACGAAATTTTAGTTGTAGATGATTGTGGTTCTGATCGGTCAGCAGAAGTTGTAAAAGAATATAGTAAGGAACATTCTATTGTTCGCTTGATTCAACAGTCACATAATCAAGGGGGTTCCGCGGCACGTAATCGAGGTTTACAAGAGGCGTGTCATGAGTGGGTGTTAATGATGGATGCAGATGATACAATTCATCCTGATTTATTAAGGCGCCAAGTAGAGCTACTTAAAAACTACAAAGGGGTAAAACCTGAACCTGTTTGTGTACACCCAGCGTATGTGCAAACGGATGCAGAAGGCAATATTTTAGCAAATAGTGAGTATAGAGGACATCAGTTACCATTTAGTGAAACATTCGGTTCATTGCTAGTACGTAATTATATTATTACTCCTTCAGGGTTGTTGTTAAATCGAGATGCTGCACTTGAAATTGGTGGGTATAAAACGAATTTTCTTGTTTCCGAAGATGCAGAATTTATTTTGCGTTTATCGCGTAAAGGGACATTTATCTACTTAGATGAACCGTATGTGTATTTCCGCCGACACCCTATGAGTATTACATCAGATTTGAAAAAGTCATCAAATGCTGGTAAGGCCATCCTAGCAGTATATTCTATTGAAGAAATAAAAGAAGCGATATTTAGTCGAAACTATAGTGAGCAGAAGAATTTACTCGATTTTGTGACGCTATTATTTCAGTATCAACAATTCGATGAGGGAGTATATTATTTGTCTGATATTATAGACGAAGAATTTCTGCAAAGTAAGTTATTTTATCAGGGACTTTACTATATTGAGAAAAATAGGGAAATGGAAGCAGCACCGTATTTAGATAAGTTAATTGCTATCAATGATGGTCATGGCGCTGCATTAAATAATCGTGCAGTCATTTTTGCACAACAGGGTGATATTATAGCCTCGCGTCAACTTTTAGAAAAAGCGTTATGGTTATTCCCTGGCTATATAGACGCGACAGATAACTTACAAGAAGTAAAAGATGGAACTGGTAATTATCGCTTTACAAAACGAGAATTACGTAAAAATTTATTAAGATATTCGTAAATTAGGTATTTAATGCCCTGAATCGTTAAAAAAAGCTCTATTATAGGACAAGTTGTAAATATAAGAACAACTTTTACTTAGAGCTAATGCTTCACTATAAAAAGACGACTTTCAATAATCAAATGAAAGTCGTTTTTTGTTATACTAGGGATATCCTAGGTATGGAAAAATTGAATATTAGACCGATAAAGTAACTATAATTGCTATAGGCAATGGATACTTAAGTGGAGGGCTATATGATTCGCTTTATTAAACTTAGAGAAGAACATCTTGAACAAGTTTTAGAATGGAGAACACAAGAAGATGTCACTAAATTCATGAATACGGATATAGAAAAAAACATGTATAAACAGAGAGAGTGGTATGAAAAAATATCAAATTCTAAAACTGATCTTTATTGGATTATTGAAATAAAGGAAAAAATTGTAGGTGTGATTTCTTTAAATAATATAGACTATGTGAATAAAAGAACAAGCTGGGGCTTTTATATCGGTGAAGAAAAATACCGATTATACGGAGGTATAATCCCTCCATACTTCTATAATTATGTATTTTCGAAATTTGACCTGCATAAAATAACTGCGGAAGTGATGGAGGGCAATAATAATGTCATTAAATTAAATTTAATGCATGGCTATCGAATGGTTGGTATATATAAGGATCACATTTTAAAAGATGATGCCTATTCAGATCTGAATTTATTGGAACTTATGAGGGAAGATTGGTTAAAGTTGAATAAGTTTCAAAGATATGTATGTGAATTTGAAGAGTAAAACCCGGAATGGAGAATGAAAAATGGACAAATTACTAATAATAATTAATGAAATGAGAGAAGAAGAGGGCAATGAACCTATTAAAACTTTAGAGGCATCTATGGATTTAAGAGAGGATCTTGCATTAGATTCTTTGATGTTGGCTGAATTAACAGTTCGAATTGAAAATGAATTTGATGTAGATATTTTTGAAGACGGTATTGTACAAACAATTGGTGAAATCCTTGGCAAAATAGAAGGTGAATAAATATGGAGAAGGTTTTTTTAGTATATAAGGAGACTGTTTATACATATGAAAAATTACTAGTAGATTTGAATAACAAGCATACAAGGTCTCCTTATTTATATGTGAAGGATAACCATCCTTATGAAGTTTTCTTAGCAATTATTCATAGTCTTCTTTTTGACTATCCGATTGAAATGTTAGATGGTGATTTTTCGGAAAAAGAACTAAGTAGATTAGATATTAATCTTAATGCATTAGCGACCTCGGTAGAAATAAAAGAACATCCTATCTTTCTAAATATGGATCAAATCATGAAGCAAATATATGAGATTGACAATTGGCAATTAACACTTTATACGTCAGGGACAACAGGGCGTCCTAAGAAGATGAATCATTCTCTCCATACCCTCACTCGAAATGTAAAGATAGATTCAAGGTATGAAAGTGATGTTTGGGCATTTGCATATAATCCTACTCATATGGCTGGACTGCAAGTGTTTTTTCAAGCGTTTCTTAACAAAAATACATTAATTCATATTTTTAGTGAATCCATGAAAAGAGTACCAGAATTAATAGAGGTATATCATATTACTCATATTTCAGCAACGGCAACATTTTATAGAAATGTTATCCCTTATTTACAAGGTAAGGAATATTCACTAGTGAAAAGAGTGACATTTGGTGGGGAAAAGTTTGATTTATTATTGGAAGATAAAATGAAGAGTGTTTTTCCAAATGCTAAGATGATAAATATATATGCATCTACAGAGGCAGGTAGTTTATTTGCGGCAAATAGCGATATTTTTGAAATTAAGCCGGAGTATCGACAATTGGTAAAGATTACAGCAAAGCAGGAATTATGTCTACATCGTTCTTTGATTGGACAGTCACGTTTACTAGAGGAAGAATGGTTTCATACAGGAGACCTTGTTGAAATGATTGACGAAACGCACTTTAAATTTCAATCACGTCAATCAGAAATGATTAATGTTGGAGGTTACAAGGTAAATCCATCTGAAGTTGAAAATATATTAATGCAAGTTCCAGGTATTATCGATATTCTTGTAAAATCTAAGAAAAATAGCGTTACAGGTGAGCTCCTTATTGCAGACGTAATTAAGAATGAACAGATGGATGAAAAAGAGTTAAAAAAAGAAATTAAAAAATTTGCTTCAATCCACTTACAAGAGTGGAAAATCCCACGCATTATTAAGTTTGTAGATAAACTCCCTAGTACAAGAACTGGAAAGAAGGTCAGAAAATGAAATGGATTATTGTGACGGGTGATTCAAGAGGGGTAGGAAGAGAGATTGTTCAACAAATCCTATCTGAAACAGATTTTGGTGTAATCGGTATTAGTCGTTCAAGCGAAGAAGCAGCAGTTGAACTGCAAGTAAAATATCCAAATCGTTTCAAAGCACTTTCTTATGATTTAACAGATGTTGAGGGTATAAAGCAATTATATATAGAAAAAATTCGTAAAATAGGGCCAATTTATGGGCTTGTTAATAATTCGGCAATGGCTTATGACGACATAGTGTCTAATTTAAACGTGCAACAATTGCAGACAATGTTCCAAGTAAACGTATTCTCAGCAATGCATCTATCGAAATATGCAATCAGAGATATGTTATTACATAAAACACAAGGTTCCATTGTGCATATTTCTTCAATCAGTGCTCATACAGGATATAAAGGTTTGAGCATGTACGCAGCATCCAAGGGAGCAATAGAGGCATTTTCTAAAAATACTGCTAGAGAATGGGGGAGCAAAGGCATCCGTTCTAATTGTGTTGTCCCAGGCTTTATGGAAACATCAATGAGTTCTACTTTGACAGATGATCAAAAAGCACGCATTTATCAAAGAACCTCTTTAAAAAAGGAAACGGATATTTCGAGTGTAGCCAGTACAGTGTTATTTTTACTCTCAAATCAAGCTAAGTCCATTACAGGAACGGTAGTACACGTCGATAATGGAACAATTTAAATGAATTAGATTTCTATGTGAACTTAGGATGTGATTTTATTGAAAACAATTGTTATTATTCAAGCTAGAATGGGCTCAACACGACTTAAAGGTAAGATACTAAAACCTGTGGGAGATTCTAATGTACTGGCTTATGTTACAAGTCGCTGTTTACAAATCAACGGAGTACAAGAAGTAATTGTTGCAACAACCACATTGTCCCAAGATGATGTGATTGCCACTTGGTGCAAAGAAAATAATATTCGATACTTTCGAGGTTCAGAAAATGACGTATTATCTCGCTTTGTAGAGTGTGCAAAGGAGTACAATCCAGATTATGTCATGCGTGTAACGTCTGATTGTCCATTTGTTGATTATGAAATGGCAAGTGAAGTAGTAGAATTGATGGCAAATGAGAAAAAGGAAATTCTGCTAGTTGATGGAGAACTGCCACGCGGTCTTGCGGTAGAATTAATTGCTTACCAGGCACTGTTGCGTATTAATGAAGTGGGTAAGGAAGTGAGGCATCGTGAGCATGTAACATACTATGCCTATGAATTTTCAGATGAATTTGAGTCAGTGACCTATAAAGCATCTACCAATCGCAATGCATCAAATTTAAGGATTACATTAGATACAGAAGAAGATTATGAAGTTATTTATAAGGTAGCACAGCATTTCAATAATCCTCTTGTATCAAGTGTAGATGTTATACAATTTTTAAATAACCATCCTGAAATAGTCCAATTAAATGCTCATATTGAGCAGAAACCGGTGCAATAAGTGAAAGTCATCATACGAGCAGATGCATCAACCGAGATTGGTAGCGGACATGTCATGCGTTGTCTAACCATTGCTAAGAAGTTTCGTGAAGCAGGCTGTCAAGTGACATTTTGGATGGAGCCCTTACCTGGTAATTTAATAGATGTTGTGGCACAAGAAGGCTTCGACAATATAAGACAAATGGATTATGCAGATATTTACATTATTGATCATTATGTACTTGATAAAGAATGGGAACAAACTATTCGAGAGTATGCACAAAAAATTATTGTAATAGATGATTTAGCTCGCTCCCATGAATGTGATGTCTTATTAGATCAAAATATTGTCCCCAATTATGCAACACGCTATGACGGGCTTGTACCTGAACATTGTAAAAAATTATTAGGACCACAGTATTTAATTATAAGAGATGAATTTATTAGCGCGCGACAACAGCCAAGAAAGCGTGGGAGTATTGTCAATCGTTTACTTATCTTTATGGGAGGAAGCGATCCAACAAATGAAACAATGAAAGTATTACAGGCACTTGAACAGTTTAAATTTGAGCATGTTGATATTGTTGTTGGCGATGGCAATCTGTTAAAAGAACAAATTAAAGCGATTTGTAACAAGTGTGGCTATCATTTCCATTGTCAAATTGACTATCTGGCAACTCTTATGCAACAAGCTGATTTTGCTATTGGTACTGGAGGGGCAACAATGTGGGAACGATGCTATGTTGGGCTTCCCTCAAGTGCAACGGTTGTGGCAGATAATCAAAAAGAGACCACAGTGTACGCGGAAGAGCTAAGTGTTGTAATCAATTTGGGTTGGCATGAGCAAGTAACCACAAATACTTATAAAGATTTGCTAAATAGTTTAATAGTAAATGAAATGGGAGCTAAGGGGCTTGCATTAACCGCAAATAAGCAACCAAATGCTTGGTTGCATGAAATAATGGAGTTGATGAAATGATAAAAATAGGACAAACAGAAATTGGTCGCCATACGAAACCATTTATTATTGCAGAAATGTCAGGAAATCATAATCAATCATTGGAACGTGCATTACATTTAGTTGAACTTGCCGCAGAGGCGGGGGTAGATGCATTAAAGTTACAAACTTACACGCCAGATACGATTACATTAGATGTACATACAGGAGAATTTTTTATTCAGGATGATGTGAATATTTGGAAGGGCAACTCTTTATACAGTTTATATAAAGAGGCATATACACCATGGGAATGGCATCAAGAGATTTTTAATAGGGCGAAAGAGTTAGGATTACTAGCTTTTAGTTCTCCATTCGATGAAACGGCTGTAGACTTTTTAGAGACACTTGATGTGCCTGCCTATAAAATTGCGTCATTTGAAAACGTAGATATTCCATTGATTCGCAAAGTAGCACAGACCGGAAAACCGCTAATTATTTCAACAGGAATGGCAACAGCTGCAGAGCTTGATGAGGCAGTTAGGGTTGTACAAGCTGAAGGAAATAACCAAATTATCCTGTTAAAGTGTACTAGTACTTACCCTGCTACGCCAGCTAATTCAAATTTAACAACCATTCCGCATATGAGAGAGCTATTTGGAACAGAAATTGGTTTATCTGATCATACAATGGGAGTTGGTGTATCGGTAGCTGCAGTTACACTTGGTGCGACTGTCATTGAAAAGCATTTTACAACATCACGTGCAGAAGGCGGTGTTGATGCAGCATTTTCAATGGAGCCAGATGAGCTCAAGATGCTTGTGGAAGAAACAGAGCGAGCGTGGCAAAGCTTAGGAAAGGTGAACTATGGTCCAACAGAGGCAGAGAAGAATTCCACAAAGTTCCGCCGCTCCTTATATATCGGGCAAGACTTAAAAAAAGGAGATATTTTAACAGTTGACAATCTCCGAAACGTTCGACCAGGTTTGGGTTTACCGACAAAGTATTACGATTTAGTGTTGGGTAAGGCTATTAAGAAAAATGCCAAAAAAGGTACACCACTTAATTGGGAGCTATTATTATAATTTGATGAGGAGAAATGTTATATGTCTAGAATAATTTTGCTTAAGGGACAGTCTAACTACGGATCGCTAAGGTTACATATTGACCAATTACATACTGCTTTTAAAAATTTAGGCTATGACTCAGTTGTAATTGATTTAGTAGCATCAAATGCATATGAAAATTTAGATAACTATATAAATAAACCAATCTCCTTTTTCTTTGCTTTTAACGGTATGGGGATTGATTTAAGTATTGAAGGGAAGAGTCTTTATAATATTTTAAACGTACCGTTCGTTGCCGCATATGTCGATCATCCGCATATGCATTTAGGAAGATTAGCGAATAAAATTGAACATCATTATGTGACAATGTTAGATGAAGGACACTTGAAGTTTGTTCATAATTATTTTCCAGAAAACCATATTAAAGCAACAAAGTTATGGTTACCAGGTGGGAACCGTAATGAAAGTAATCCAATGATTAAACATACTCAAGAAGAGTTTATTGCCAAAAGAGATATTCAAATTTTATTTACAGGTTCATTTAGAGGACTGCCCGAAAAGCCATGGAATTCTTACTCGAAAAGTCTTTCCAATTTATTAGATGAGGTAGTTGAAGTAATATTGTCCCAAGATATAATGAGCTTTGAAGAGGGGCTAAGCTATGTATTAGAAACACGTAAAATGTTTTTGTCGAAAAAACAAATAAATAAATTACATCAAATAATGCCACATGTTAATGTATATTTACATGCAATGAGAAGATTTTCAATTTTAAATACATTAGCTAAAGCTGAATTACCTGTAACAATATATGGACAAGGATGGGATTCTGTTAAGACAAAATGGAAGTCTTTTATTTTCAAAGAGGAAGGTACATTTGAGCAAACACTAGATTTATTAAATAGGGCAAAAATTGTATTAAACACGAATACATGTTTTGTTAATGGTGGTCATGAGCGTGTATTTGCAGCTATGATAAATGGTGCCGCTGTTTTCTCAGATGTTAGTACGTATTATGAAGATAATTTTACAAATAACAAAAATATATTGCTATATAAATGGACAGAGCTTCAAAAGGCACCAGAAATATTAAATAATTACCTTCATGATGAGGATGCTTTGTATAAAATTGCAAGCAATGGACAAACTTTAGCAATTGAACAACATTCATGGGAAGAACGAGCAAAATCTTTAATTGAATTTATTGAAATCAATGAAAACCTTTATGGAATAGAGGAAATATAACGTGATTGAAACAGGTAAAGTTCTTGTTGTAGATATTGATGGAACTCTTTATACAGAGTTAGAAGTTGCAGGAGATTATAGTACAGCTATACCGAACGAACAGTTTGTGTCACAGTTACGGGCGTATAAAAAATTAGGTTTCCATATTACGCTCTATACAAGCCGTCAAATGCGAACGTTTGATGGGAATGTTGGAAAAATAAATATCTATACTTTGCCCCCTTTACTTGAATGGCTAAATAAATTTGAAATTCCATTTGATGAAATTCATGTTGGGAAGCCTTGGTGTGGTCATGAAGGCTTTTATATAGATGATCGTGCTATAAGACCAAAAGAATTTGTTGACAAGTCGTATGAAGAAATTATGATGTTGTTGAAAAAGGATGCACAAATATGAAAGTAATTATAACAATGGCAGGTGCAAGTAGTCGTTTCAAAAAAAGTGGTTATAATTTACCTAAATATCAATTACTTTGCCATGGTAAAACATTGTTTACATGGTCGCTTCAGTCGTTAGAAAACTGGTTTACATCAGCTGAATTTGTATTTATTTTACGAGAAGATGAAGATTTTGTAAATCAACAATGTAACCAATTAGGCATAAAGAACTGGTCATGTGTAAAGTTAGCCAATTTGACATCTGGTCAAGCAGAAACAGCTTTATTGGCTTTAACATTAAAAGATGAACCGATTGTTATTTACAATATTGATACTTATGTAAAAGGTTTATCTTCTATTGAGATAGAGGATGGTATAGATGGATTAATTCCTGTTTTTTCTGCTACAGGAGACCATTGGAGTTTTACAAAAACAGATGATCAGAATAGAGTAGTGGAAATTGCTGAAAAAAAACGTATATCTGAATGGGCAACAGTAGGATTATATTATTTCTCCTCATCAAATGATTATAAAAAATACTATGATTTAACTTATAGTAAATGCCCTGCTATTGAAACCTATATTGCCCCTATCTACGAAACAATGCTAAGTGATGGAAAATTAATAAAAGACGTAAAAATTCCTTCTCAGTATGTTATTCCTCTTGGTACACCATTAGAAGTTTTAGCATTTGATAAGGAATTTACTGAGGTGAATTTGAAATAATGACTAATTATGTAATTGTTCCTTCTGCTAAGTTTATTGCACCTGATTTAAGAAAAGAATTTGGTCATATTCCTCCTGTGCTATTAACCTATCAAAATGAAACAATTTTACAGTATTTATGTAAAGTGTATCGAAACTCCAAAATTTTAATTGGGGTACATGAAGGGAAGCAATTGATAGAGCAATATGTAAAAAAATCTCGTTCCAGTGGAGAATTAATTGAAATTGACCAACCACAATCACTAGGTCACACAGTATATAGCTTACTTCAACAAATTGATTTTGAGGAAGTAGATCAATTAACAATTCACTTTGGTGATACAATTATTCAAAATGTAGACACTTATTTAGCAAATAGCTTATTAGTTTGCAAAGTTGATGATTCATGGCGCTGGACTATTGTGGAAAATAAAAGTGATGAATTACTATTTATGGATAAAACATCTATATCAGTTGAGAAATTAGCTATTGTGGGCATTATCAATATTCAGTATCCGTTGCATTTTAAATATGTATTACAAAAGGTTCTTGATACTGCAAAAGGTACAGACGCTTTATTTGTAGCATTAAAATTATATCATCAAAACTATCCATTGGAATTAGTAGAAATCAATCGTCAAAATTGGATTGATCTAGGACACTTGGATAGATTAGTGGAGGCAACAGGGCAAACTCGTATATTTAATGAAATAGCAATAGATTTTAATAAGAGAGTATTAAAGAAAAATAGTCTTTACAAAGCTAAATTCATAAATGAAATATTGTGGTATATACACTTGCCAAAGAATTTGCACTATGCGATTCCAAGAATATTCAATTATTCTCTTGATGAACAAGATTTATTTATTGAAATGGAGTATTATAGTTACCGCTCATTATCAGAACGATACGTTATAAATAATTTGAATATTGAAGATTGGCAATTAATTTTTAAACGAATTGAAAATTTATTAACACACTTTTCTCAATTTAAGCAATCAGCAAAAGACATTGATCAATCAAGGTATCATATGTATGTGAAAAAGACATTGGAACGTTTGACTGACTATGATTGGCCAGAAGAACTAAAAAAAGTAAGTATCATCCGTACAATTAACGGGAAGGAAATTATACCATTAGACGAAATATTAGATTCTATGCCAAAGGTTTATCATCAACTTTATCAACATGTAAAAGGTGAACTTCCTCAGCAATTTAATGTTATGCATGGAGATCTATGTTTCAGTAATATTTTGTATGACATTCATAATGGCATTACACGAATTATTGATCCTAGAGGATCTTTTGAAGATAGTTCTGTTTATGGAGATGCTCTATATGATTTAGCGAAATTAAGCCATTCAGTAAGAGGATTTTATGATTTTATAATTCGTGATCAATTTTATTTTGAAATGAATGAAGAGAATATTATTTTTGAGCTTTTCTCTAATGAGAGGCATCAGGAAATTGCGCAGTTATTTGAACAACGATTTTTATATAAACCGTATTTAAAGTTGTATATTGATTTTATTGAGAGTATGTTGTTTTTAAGTATGATTCCTCTTCATAAAGATTCGATTACTCGACAAAAAGCAATGCTAGTGACAGGGATACTAAAATATAATCAATTTATAAAACTTTTTTATAATTATTTTTCTTTAAAAAAAGAAGAGATTTACGAGGTTAAGTTATGAGTAATGAATTAAAAGAAATGAATGAATTATTTGATAAGCTTTTTCCAATTATGCGTAGCATTACAGGGGAAGGGGTTAGGGAAACCATTCGTATTTTACAACAGTACATTCCCCTTGAGATGGAGGGGATTTCAACAGGTACAGAAGTGTTTGATTGGGAAATCCCGAAAGAATGGGTAATACGTGAAGCATGGATCAAAGATGAGCAGGGCGATAAAGTGATTGACATAAAAGACTTAAATTTACATGTTGTGAATTATAGTGAGCCAGTTAATCTATGGGTATCATTGGAGGAATTAAAGAAACATGTGCATACGATACCCCAATTACCGGATGCTGTGCCTTATGTCATTTCATATTATAAAGAGCGTTGGGGCTTCTGTATGACTCATAATCAATTAAATAGTTTGGCAGAAGGTAAATATCATGTCTATATAGACAGCGAAAAAATTGATGGTCAATTGAATTTTGCTCAAGCTGTGCTACCTGGAAAGTCAGAGAAAGAGGTAATGATTAGTACTTATATATGTCACCCTTCAATGGCTAATAATGAGCTAAGTGGTCCACTTGTAGCTACTTATTTATATAATCGTTTAAAGCAATGGAATAATCGAGAATTCACATACCGTTTTGTTTATTTACCAGAAACAATCGGCTCTATATCTTATTTATGGAAATATGGACAGGAGTTAAAGGAAAAATTGTATTCTGGTCTGGTGTTAACATGCTTAGGTGGAAAAAACCGCCGTCTATCATTCAAACAACCACGTTTAAATCATACACCGATGGATGAACTAATTACTTATTTAAACAGTCGTGAACAGTACGAGATGCCAATTCGACCATTTACTCCTTTACACGGTTCAGATGAGCGACAATATTGCTCACCAGGTTTTAATTTACCAGTAGGACAGTTTTCGAAGATGGTTTATGGCGCATATCCTGGCTATCATAATTCATTAGATACAAAAGAAAATATGACAATTGAAGCATTGCTAGATAGTGTTAATGAAATTGAAAAATTATTAAAGCTACAAGAATTAAATGGCTATTATATCAATCAAAAACCATTTGGCGAACCGAAATTAGGAAAATATGATTTGTATCCTGATATCAATGCACCCGGGACGTGGGGTAAATCTAGCACAAAAAAAATTGATAATCGCCAGCAGCTCAATCAAGTATTAACGTTACTTAATTATTCTGATGGTAAACATCGTTTATCAGATTTAGCAAAGACGTTACCTTATTCGCTTGAAGACTATGAAATTTCAATTGAAGCTTTAAAGGAGCATGGGTTACTAAGTGGCCCTTTTTATGAAGAACAGGAGTTGTGAAAATGAAAGTATTATTGTTAACAGGTTCACATCCAAGACATTTATATGTCGTCAATCAATTGGCTAAACTCGGTATAGTAGTAGCGCATGTCAAGGAGGTTCGTGAAGAATTTATGCCTCAGCCACCAGGCTATCTTGAAGACATTGACCGTAATAATTTTATACGCCATTTTGTAGATCGCGATGAAGCTGAAAGAAGACATTTTGTTGGGAATGAGGAAGTAAAGGCAGAGATACCAACATTACAAGTATCGCATACTACTTTGAACAGTACTGAAACGATTGAATGGGTATGTGAGCAAACATTTGATTTAGCAATTAGCTATGGTGTACATATGTTAAGTAAGGAGTTATTAGACGTAATGCCAGCCCATTCTTGGAATATTCACGGTGGACTATCTCCTTGGTATAAGGGAAATACAACCCTATTTTGGCCGTTTGTCATGCTGCGTCCTAATTGGGCGGGAATGACAGTACATCGCCTCACATCTCGTTTAGATGCAGGGGAAATTGTACATCAGTCTGTTCCACAATTGGATTATGGTGATGGGCTTCATGATGTAGCATGTAAGGCTGTCATGCAAGTAACAGAGGATTTAGTGCAAATTATTCAGAATACTCCTTTAGTAAAAATTAATTATATTCCACAAAAAGGAAATGGTAAGCTGTGGGTCGGAACAGATTGGCTACCACAGCATTTACGTTTTGTTTATGGTATGTATAACAATGATATTGTTGATCAATTTTTAGATGGCAAATTACCAAAAATGGACCCACCAATAATTTCTGCTTTAAGAAAAGAGGAATAGATATGAAAAAGCTGCCTGAATTTCTTTCCTATGGTCACCAATCTATTGATGAAAAGGATATTCAAATTGTCATAGAAACATTACGTTCACCCTTCCTAACACAAGGACCTAAAATAAAAGAGTTTGAGCAGGCGATTGCAGATTATGTTGGTGCTCAATATGCAGTTGCTTTTTGCAATGGGACTGCAGCCCTTCATGCAGCTTGTTATGCAGCTGGAATAGGTGAGGGTGATGAAGTTATTACTTCGCCTATTACATTTGCAGCTAGTGCTAATTGTGTACGTTATATGGGAGGTACTGTTGTTTTTGCTGATATTGATGCAAATACTTATAATATTGATCCTTCTGAGGTCAGACGAAAGATAACATCAAACACAAAGGCCATTATTCCAGTTGACTTTACAGGTCAACCTGCAGATATGGAAACTATTATGGAGATTGCATCTGAACATAACTTAGTGGTAATTGAAGATAGTGCTCATTCACTTGGAGCTGAATATAAGGGAGATAAAGTTGGTACTCAAGCAGATATGACTATGTTCAGCTTTCATCCAGTCAAACCGATTACCACAGCTGAGGGTGGGATCATCGTAACGAATAATGAGGAATATTATCGAAAATTGCAATTATTCCGCAGCCATGGCATCGAGCAAACTGAGTACTCAGTTGAACAAGGTGGTTGGTATTATGAAATGACAGACCTTGGCTATAATTATCGAATGACAGATCTACAAGCAGCACTTGGCTTATCTCAAATGACAAAAATCGATTCATTTATTCAGCAGCGTCGTGAAATTGCAGCATTTTATACAGATGAATTTCAGGACATTGAAGGAGTTATCGTTCCGAAACAGCTAGAAGAAACAAATTCAGGGTGGCATTTGTATATGATTCAGCTAGAAAGGGCTTCTCGTAAGCAAATTTTTGAACAAATGAGATCCTTAAATATAGGAGTACATGTACATTATATTCCGGTTTATTGGCATCCGTATTATCAACAGCTAGGATATGAGCGTGGATTATGTCCAAATGCAGAAAATTGGTATGAAAGGGCTTTAACACTACCCATTCACCCTAGTATGACAACAGAAAATTTATCCATTATTGTGTCAAATATTAAGGAATTACTAAATCAATTTTACTAATAATTTCATTAGCTACCTCGAACTCAAACATATTTAGTTAGAGTTCGAGGTGTTTTTTGTACCGACATGTAATGGAACAATTCTATTTGTTTACCAAAAAACGTGAAACTATAGAAAATGCTTCCGATAATAATGTTAAGCAAATGAAAAGTTTAGGGGGTTGAGTTACATGCGTATTGCATCGCAGGGGCAGACAATGGAAACGATTACTGCACCAACAAATACGAAAGCAATGAATGTGCAGGAAAATATGACGCCTAATGTTTCAGCAATAACGAACTCTCAACCGGTAGTGGAAAAAGCTACTACTGCTGGAGAAGAGCAAGAAGTTACAAAGGAGAAACTACAAAAGGCTGTTGATGTTGTAAATGAATTTTTAGAAATAAATCACAGCTCTTCGAAGTTTATGTATCATGAAGGATTAGAACGCTATTATGTCACAATAGTCAATCGTGATACAGATGAGGTTGTTAAGGAAATTCCACCAAAAAGATTATTGGATGCATTCTATGAAATGCAAAAAATGGTGGGAATGATTGTAGACGAAAAAATATAAACATAATTAGGAGGATTTAAAGATGGTTTCAAGAATGGGTGGATTAGTCTCAGGAATGGACATTGATGGTATTGTTGAGAAGCTGATGAAGGCTGAGAGAATGCCTTTAAATAAAGCTTTTCAAAAAAAGCAAACATTAGAATGGCAGCGTGATGCGTTTCGTAATGTTAACACAACATTAAAAAAACTAGATGATTTTTTATACAAAAATACATTTTTACAAAGTCAAATGATGAAAAAAACAGCTACTTCTTCAAATGAGAAGCTGGTATCTGTGAACGCAACTAATAGTGCCACTGGCTCTCTAAATATTGAAAGTGTCACACAGTTAGCTACTGCAACTCAGTTAATAGGGAAGCAAACAGCATATACTGGTAATACAAAATTATCCGAACTGGGTATCACAGGTACATCCTTAGATTTAAGTTCTATAGATAAAAATGGGGATTTAGCAGCAAAACCTACAACGATTAGCTTTGATCCAAATAATGATACGGTGAATGATTTAGTAAAAAAAATTAATGAAAGTAAAGCAGGCGTGACAGCTTTGTTTGAAAGTGGGAAACTTTCTTTAACTGCCAACAATACAGGTAGTGTAAAAAGTGGAACAGGCGAAATCGTTTTTGGAAATGGCAAGGGCGTTTTTGATGCTCTAGGCTTTGCGAATGATGCAGAGGTTACTAAAAGAGATGGAAAGAATGCTATTTTACAAGTGAATGGTATTTCTATGGAACGTTCATCTAATAAAGTAACTATATCTGGTTATGAAATTACATTAAAAGAAACGTTTAACGCTTATTCAGGTGCACGAGAACGTTTAACAGTAGCGGATGCAGAAAAAAATAATGCAAATACGGCCTTGAATGGAACAGGTGGATTAAAGGATGTTAGAGATACTGCTTCATTAACATTTAATGATTACTATAATAGTACTTACAAGGTTGCCCATAAAAATCTTTTTGGTACTAATGGATTGACGACTCCAGATCAACGAGCGAAATTTGATGGGTTATCAAATGTAGGGAAGGTGGCACGTTTAGATGATACTGATTTACAAGCACTTAGAGGCTTAGGTATAACAGATTTCTCAAGTGAAGCAAATGTAAAAGCAATTATTGGTAATGATACAAACAGTCTATCAGAAGATCAAAGAGCGAAACTATTATCCTTATCAGGCAAGGATTTAGAAGCATTAAACAGTTCAGATGGAGAAGCGTTACTAGAAAGAGCAAAACAAGTTGACTTTGAAAATGTCTATAAATCACTTGATAAAAAGTTTTTATCTGAATTATCCACAGATGATATTAATTTTTTAGCTTCTATCAAGGGTAAAGATAGTGCAGAGATTGATGCAGCATTTGTGGGTACAACTGAAGATATTAGAAAGAAATTTGGTGGTTTAGATCGAGTTGATTTAGGTAAATTAGCTGATTTGGCTGATGAAGGAAACCTAGAGAAATTCCAATCATTTTATACCATTGACAAACAAAACCAAGATAATCAAACTGCACTTACAACTGCTAAGAATGCTGTAGTTGCTGGTGAAAAACGGTTAGCTGAAGCAGAAAAATCTTTTAAAAATGCGGAGGATGCTGTTGCGAATACACCAGTAGACACATCGTCATCCGTAGCTGCTGTAAGCTTAAATTCAACTGCTGATACAAGTGCTATTAAAGATCGCATTAAAGAATTTGTCACAAGCTATAATGAGATGCTCGATACATTAAATGGTTTATTGAAAGAGAAAAAATACAGAGACTTCCCACCACTGACAAAAGAGCAACGTGAAGATATGTCAGAAAATGAGCAGAAGCTCTGGGATGAAAAGTCAAAAAGTGGGCTTTTACGCAGTGATTCACTTATTCGAGAAGGATTATCCAAAATGCGTACACAATTTATGAGTCCAGTAAATGGTCTTGGTGATAAAACAATGGATGCATTAGCGGAAATTGGGATTACTACATCAAATAAATTATCAGAAGGCGGCAAGCTTGTTATTGATGACGATAAATTAGACAAAGCTTTAGAGAAGGACCCACAACAAGTTGTTGAAATATTCACAAAAACTGGAACAGTTTCCACGACCTATGATGCAGATAAAAAGCGTAATGTAACGGAGGATTCGCGTGGGATTACCAAACGTTTACGTGATGAAATTTTAAATCTGACTAAGAGTATTGAAAAAAAAGCAGGAAGAGAAGGCTCAACAGAGCAATCATATAATATTGGTAAAAACATTGTTGACACGGACAATCAAATCACGAAGTTGCAAGCAAAATTAAAAGATATCGAGACACGCTATTGGAGACAATTTACAGCCATGGAGCAAGCAATTAATAGAGCAAATCAACAATCTAGTATGTTTATGCCACAATAGACTAGAGTAGGAGAATTTTATGCAACAAACAGACCAACTTTTGCAAGTATCAGCAAATTTATTTAAGCATTTAGGTGACATTCCAAAAGGTGAAGAGCGAGACGAATACATTGAGGCAATTAACAGCCTATTGGACAAACGTGGCACGATTATTCAAGATTTAATTCAGGAAGGCTTTAATTTTGATGAACAAAATCGCGTTCATCGGACATTGCTTGAATTAGATAATGGGATTAAAGAGCGTTTGGCTGCTGTGATGGACGCTGTAAAACAAGATATGGCAAACCTACAGAAAACGAAAAAAAGTGAACAGCAATACTTCAATCCATATTCGAGTGTTCGTGTGATGGATGGGATGTATTATGACAAAAAGAATTAACATTTACCTATTAGCTTTTCTTCGGAAAATGGTTTAAACTAGTAATTAAGTAACCTTTAAAAGGAGTTGTCCTTTATTGGCAGCAAATTTAACAGCGCAAAATGCATACAAACAAAATAGTGTGACCACTGCTTCCCCTGGTGAGCTGACGTTAATGCTTTATAATGGATGCTTGAAGTTTTTAGGTAAGGCTAAGCTTGCGATTCAAGAAAAGAATATTCAAGAAAAAAATAATAATCTTCAAAGATCGCAGGCAATTATTGCGGAGCTGATGTCTACATTAAATATGGACATTGACATTTCAAAGCAAATGCTCCCTCTTTACGAGTATATGAATCATCGCTTAGTCGAAGCAAACATTCAAAACGATGTGGCGATTATTGAAGAGGTTGAGGGTTTAGTGACGGAATTCCGTGATACGTGGAAGGAAGTTATCCGCATTAATCGACAGCAGCAATTTGGTCAGGGAAACAGCGGACAAATTTAGACAAATTTAGAGGCCATCGTATGATGATGGTCTCTTTTCTTTGTGAGAAGACAGGACACGAAGGTTTCATGCACTTCTAGGGAAAACTGTTTCAATAGTCATAAATTAGGGCTTAAAGCGGTAAAATATGTTACTTATTCCCTCTAGATGTAAAACATGCATCGTGTCATAATCAAGCTAAATATATGTTTTGAATAATATTGGGGTGGGAATATGATATTTAAGCGTCAAGAAGGTTTTCGCTTTAAATTCGAAGAACCGATTACAATGACTTTTGCTATATATGAGGATGGCAGGGTCAATCAAGAGCAAACAGCCATGGCAGAGTTGCTTGATATTAGCCCGCGTGGTTTAAAAATGTTTACTGAGGTGGATTTGGGCGTCAATCCTCCTCCATTGGATCTCCGTTTTGTGCTTGACACAAGAGAGGTACGGGCTTATGGAGAAATCATTTGGAGTCGTCCTTTTGGAAACGGCAAGCAATATGGTGTGTTTTTCAATAATCAAGGGGCAGTTGAGGATTTGATTGTCGAAGAATTAAAATTGCGTCGAAAAAAAGAAGCGGCTGAGGCAAAAATTAAAAATAATTCGTAAATTTTTTGTGAAAAAAAGAATTAATTTAGAGGAATTCCACACACTTGTGTAGAATTAGATAGTATAGCAGTTATAAAGGAGGAGTTTACATGTTAAACTTTAACATTCGTGGTGAAAATATTGAGGTAACTCCAGCTATTCGAGAGTATGTAGAGAACAAAATCGACAAAGTTGAACGTTATTTTAACGAAGATGTTAACGCCAACGCTAACGTAAATTTAAAGGTTTATAATGACAAACAGACTAAAGTGGAAGTTACTATTCCAATGAAAAATTTAACTCTTCGTGCAGAAGAGCGTCATAATGATATGTATGCTGCGGTTGATTTAATCGTTGATAAATTAGAGCGTCAGATTCGTAAGCATAAAACAAAGGTAAACCGTAAATTCCGTGAGCGCGAGGGTGCAGGCCTTTATTTTGCTACTTCACAAGCAACTGTAGATGCAGTACCAGAGGAAGAAGAATACTCAATTGTTCGTACAAAGCAATTTGATTTAAAACCAATGGATCAAGAAGAAGCTGTACTACAAATGAATATGCTAGGTCATGATTTCTATGTCTTTACAGATGCTGAATCCAATGGTACGAATATTGTCTATAAACGCAAGGATGGTAAATACGGCTTAATCGAAACAACTTAACTTCACAGGCATAGAGGCTCTCGCTATAGCGGGAGCTTTTTTTAGTCTATAATTCCAATAACAGCCTTACTGACTAGGGAGACTGTTTGCATGAAACTGTTACGCAATGGTAAAATGAAATTTGAGACTATATAGGAAGTGAAAAAATTCATGGCAAACCTATTAAATAAATTATTTGATTTTAATAAACGTGAGTTAAAAAAATTAGAAAAAATCGCTGACCAGGTAGAGAGCTTTGCTTCTCAAATGGAGCAGCTTTCAGATGATCAATTACAAGCAAAAACAGAAGAATTTAAAAAACGCTTTGCCGACGGAGAGAATTTAGATTCGATTCGAGCGGAAGCTTTTGCCGTTTGTCGCGAAGCGTCGAAGCGTGTATTAGAGATGTATCCATTCCGCGTTCAAATTATGGGTGCTTCTGCGCTCGATGAAGGGAATATTGGGGAAATGAAAACAGGTGAGGGGAAAACATTAACGGCTACAATGGCTGTTTATTTGAATGCCCTTACCGGTAAAGGTGTACATGTTGTCACAGTCAATGAATATTTAGCAAGTCGTGATGCTGCAGAAATGGGAGAGCTTTATAACTTCTTAGGCTTAACGGTTGGTTTAAACTTAAACAGCCTATCAAAAGAAGAGAAACGTGCGGCCTATGAAGCGGATATTACGTATAGTACGAACAATGAGCTGGGCTTTGACTATTTACGTGATAATATGGTGCTTTATAAAGAGGAACGTGTACAGCGTCCGCTTCATTATGCAGTTATCGATGAGGTAGACTCGATTTTAATCGATGAGGCGCGTACACCATTGATTATTTCGGGTCAGGCTGGGAAATCAGCACAGCTTTATAAACAGTCTAATGCGTTTGTTCGTATGTTAAATTCGGAAACAGATTACACATATGAGGAATCGACAAAAGGCGTTACGTTAACAGATGCTGGTGTAGAAAAAGCAGAGAAAGCATTTGGTGTTGACAATTTATTTGATTTAACACATGTTCGCTTAAACCATGCTATTAATCAATCGTTAAAGGCACATGTAAGTATGCATAATGATGTGGACTATGTTGTACAGGAAGGCGAAATTATCATTGTTGATGGCTTTACAGGTCGTTTAATGAAAGGTCGTCGCTATTCAGATGGACTACACCAAGCCATTGAGGCCAAAGAAGGCGTAGAAATTCAAAATGAGTCAATGACAATGGCGACAATCACCTTCCAAAACTACTTCCGTATGTACCAAAAGCTTGCTGGGATGACTGGTACAGCGAAAACAGAGGAAGAGGAATTCCGTAATATTTACAATATGAGTGTTATAGCTATTCCTACGAATAAGCCAATTGCTCGTGATGACCGTCCAGACTTAATTTTTGCTTCAATGGAAGGGAAATATAAAGCGGTAGCTGCAGATATTGCAGAGCGTCATAGAGCTGGACAACCTGTTCTAGTTGGTACAGTTGCGATTGAAACATCTGAAATTATTTCAAATTTATTAGATAAACATAAAATTCCTCATAATGTCTTGAATGCGAAAAACCATGAACGTGAAGCAGAAATTATTGCGAATGCTGGTACTAAGGGTGCGGTGACAATCGCAACGAATATGGCTGGTCGTGGTACGGATATTAAACCAGGGGAAGGCGTAATGGAGCTTGGTGGTTTAGCCGTTATAGGTACAGAGCGTCATGAATCTCGTCGTATTGATAATCAGCTACGTGGTCGTTCTGGGCGTCAAGGGAATCCAGGGGTTACACAATTTTATCTGTCACTAGAAGATGAACTGATGCGTCGTTTCGGCTCTGATAATATGAAATCCATGATGATGCGACTTGGTATGGATGATTCACAGCCGTTGCAATCCAAGGTTGTGTCGAAAGCGGTCGAATCAGCTCAAAAACGTGTAGAAGGCAATAACTTTGATGCACGTAAACGTTTATTACAATATGATGATGTATTACGCCAACAGCGTGAGATTATTTATAAAGAGCGTTATGATGTACTCGAAACAGAAAATATGCGTGTGCTTGTTGAGTCTATGATTCAAGAGACAATTGACAATGTGGTGGGCATGTTTACGCAAGGCGAGCAAAAAGATTGGAATTTAAAAGCTATTGAAGATTTTGTTGCTGCGAACCTGCTTGATGAAGGCGGGCTTAAGGTGGAAGATTTTCAAGGTAAAGCTGCAGAGGATATTAATCAGATGATTTCAGATGCAGTACATGTGCGTTATGATGAAAAAGAGACAAATCTTACACCAGAGCGAATGCGTGAATTTGAAAAAGTTATTTTATTACGTTCAATTGATACAAAGTGGATTGATCATATTGATGCAATGGATCAGCTGCGCCAAGGTATTCATCTTCGCGCATATGGTCAAAACGACCCCCTTCGTGAGTATCAACAAGAAGGCTTTGCTATGTTTGAGGATATGGTTGCTTCGATCCGAGAAGATGTAGCAAAATATGCGATGAAGGCAGAAATCCACAATAATTTAGAGCGTGAAGAAGTTGCCAAAGGTCAAGCTGTTAATCCGAAAGAGGATGGCGGTTCTGCTTCTAAAAAGCAACCGGTGCGTAAGGCTGAAAATATTGGACGTAATGATTTATGTCCATGCGGAAGTGGTAAGAAATTTAAAAACTGCCATGGTGCAGCTCAATAATAACTGAAAAAAGATCATTTTAGCCTCGTGTTAAAATGATCTTTTTCTATATTTAAAAATAGCTAATGAAGGAAAATAAGTAGAAAAAAGTCAGAATTTATAGACAATTGAAATATATGAGTATACAATAGCTGTAAATCAATAGGGATTTAGTTCAACAAAAAAATACTTTTTATCTCCTAATTCTATATTTTATAAGTAAAAGTAACTGTTTGGATAATAAAATAGATGTTTTAAGTGCTAGCAGGAATATTAACAGAGGAAACTTATTCCCTCGTCATTGATTAGTTTGAACAAGCTTTCTTTGAAGAAAAGGGGGTGGTGTATGTGTGGATAAAAAAATCCTCGAGTAAACAGTCTGGGGGACCGTCTCGAGGATATACATTGGGGTATACCAATATATATTTAGTATATTCCCTTTTACTGCTGAATATAAACATAAATTTCATAAGGGGGAATATCGATGCATAAAGAGAACATTATGAGAAGTGAAACGATGCTGTATATGCCTGTGTATGATGCCTTTGGAAACTTGTGTACACGTGTAATAGAAAGGGATAATCAATTTATATCGAAATTACCGCCAACAAAATTGATGGACTTTAATTTACGTTATTTTGGCTCTAGTTTAAGGGGAGCTTTTGATGGCTCCAAAATGATACTTGGCAAGCTCAATAAGAATCCTATAATTGTTCATGAGCAAAGTAATAATGTTTGGTTTCCAAGTAGATCATATCGACGACCAGAATGTATGTGGTTTGCTGTACATCATATAGAGGATTATCAAGCTATAGATAAAAAGAACACAAAAGTATTTTTTATGGATGGTAATGAATTCGATGTAGATATTAGTGTGAATGTATTTGAATATCGAATTCAAAGAGCCTTTTTATTAAAATATAAACTGGAGAATCGTACTAAGCACCTACATGTTCAATATGATCGAGTAAAAGTCTTTCAACGTATGCCAACATTCAATACCTTGTATGAGAATGAAGTTCAATTTGAATAAACTGTTAGGCATCATGCTGATATTTTAAAAAAGTATGTTTTCTGACGTAAAAACGTTATAATAATAAAATACGGGGCTAAAGCTATTGGTATTTCTAAATACATTTTTCAAGGATAGCCTCATTAATTATGTCCGGAGGATTTAACAATGATTGAATTAGCAGATGTACGTAATGCATTAGACACTTCAGCCAAAAAACTGGCGGATTTCAGGGGGTCTCTTTGACTTAGAAAATAAAGAGGCGCGTATTCAGGAATTAGATGAAATGATGCTAGAGCCAGGCTTCTGGGATGACCAACAAGCTGCGCAAGTTGTCATTAATGAAGGAAATGGCCTAAAAGCAATTGTCAATGAATATAAAGATTTAATAGAAACGCATGAGAATTTAGATATGACACTAGAGCTTTTACGTGAAGAGCCGGACGAAGAATTGCAAGAGGAACTAGGGAAAGAACTAGTAGAATTTCAGCAAAAAATAAGTGATTTTGAGCTACAACTGTTATTAAGTGGCCCATATGACCAAAATAATGCAATTTTGGAGCTTCATCCAGGAGCAGGTGGTACAGAGTCTCAAGACTGGGGATCTATGCTTCTTCGTATGTATACACGCTGGGCAGAAAAACGTGGTTTTAAAGTTGAAACAGTGGATTATTTACCAGGTGATGAGGCAGGCATTAAATCAGTAACATTGTCCATTAAAGGTCACAATGCTTACGGATATTTACAGGCTGAAAAAGGAGTTCATCGTCTAGTGCGTATCTCTCCATTTGATTCTTCAGGTCGTCGCCATACATCTTTTGTATCTTGCGATGTCATGCCTGAATTCGATGACAATATCGAAATTGATATTCGTACAGAGGATTTAAAGATTGATACGTATCGTGCAACAGGTGCAGGTGGTCAGCATATTAATACAACAGACTCAGCTGTCCGCATTACTCACATCCCGACCGGTACCATTGTACAATGTCAGGCTGAACGCTCACAAATTAAAAACCGTGAAAAAGCGATGACAATGTTGAAAGGTAAATTATATCAATTAGAGCTGGATAAACAACAGTCACAGTTAAATGAAATTCGTGGTGAGCAGAAAGAAATCGGCTGGGGCTCACAAATTCGCTCATATGTATTCCATCCATATTCAATGGTGAAGGATCATCGTACAAATGAAGAAACAGGTAATGTAGGAGCAGTGATGGATGGCGATTTAGATCCATTCATTAATGCATACTTACGTTCAAAAATTGGCTAATAAGATCCCTTCAAGGGCACAGAAACTTTGTGCACCTGAAGGGAATTTTTTTATTCACCTTTTTTAGAAAGGTGGATGATAGGGGGCATCATGACTAATGCTCTTTCGTTCATTCATGTAATACTTATAGAGCATTGATGCATTGACAAATTGTTTACTGATAGATGCATATTGAATAGGTAATTCTATTTGCTTATCGTTTTTTAGCGTGATAATACAGCCTAATTTACTCGGTATAATATTCGAAATGGCGTGAAGTCCAATCCAAATATTATGAATGGAGTTCGGAGAATAAGTTGGTAAAAAGATACATGGGAAACCATAATCAAAAGCTACTACGATTGGTAGTTTATGCTGATTGCCAAAAAAGCGTTTAGCGGAATATTTCGCAGCTTCATAGGTTGTTCCAAGTGAGATACAAGTTTTTCGTAGTACGTGCATAGGTTTACGAGTAACGATTAGCTCATTATGTTTGTCAATAACCCGTGTGAAGATTTTTGACCCATGTTGGACAGGTTCAAGTAAATAGGTGTTGAAAGACATTAAATATCCATTGACATAGTTTGTTTGCATAAATGGAGTTCCTCCTTTTTTCTATTGATAGCTGTAGTGTAGAGGATAAAATAAATTATTGACAATATAGATTAATCGTGAAACCTATTGATAAATGAAGAAAACGTGTAGAGAGTTTACTTTAAATGAACAGAGATTAGTGGCTAATCCAAGTTATTTTCAGTTCTTAAGCATTGCTTTTTAATTTCAATTTTCATATAATTTAGAAAAGGATCGAGGTGAGATCGTTGGATAAATATTATTCGTATACAGATTTTCTAAAAGCCGTTGGTCAGTCAAAGAAAGTTGATGAGGCAGAGAAATTATTGAACGAGATTTATTTAGATTTATTTTTAAATCAAATCCAGCGTATGCATCGTGAAGAGCAGCTCATGGTTCTGGTAGATAGAGCACTCGATGAAAAAGATGAAAAGGCATTTCATCTATACGCACATGAACTAACAGTATTACGCCAAGCAGCAAGTGAATAATATGACGAGCCCGCTCTCCCGAAAATTGGAGGGCGGGATTTTTTTGTGTACAAATTAGTAAAAGAATTAACTGGTAAAGTTGCTCGGAAAAAGGGGGGGATTTGATCGATTAGTGACGGGAATCGCTCAATAAGAGTGGAATCTCCTTAATTGATGGGAGTCACTCAAAAAGAGTAGAGTGAGAAGAGTTGCTCAAAAGCGTAAATACTACTCAACAACGGGGAGGAACCACTAAGAAACATGTTCTCTGCTCAATATTTAAGAAAAACTAGGCATTAAAAGGAATCCGTTCAGCTGAAGAGCTTGAAAACTGGATGAAGCGGCTATTATAGGAGTAGAAAGGTGCTCCACAATATACTTGAATGATCAATAATTATACCGTCATATTAGCGAAAGAGAAAACAATTTACAAACATTCGTTCGTTAAATGTTCGAAATTTTAGTGCTGCTATGCTAAAATAAATGTACAAATTGGAAGGAAAGGACGGGGGCGTGTGTGCAAGCATTTGATTTACAAGCGCCATATCAGCCTAATGGGGATCAACCACAGGCAATTGCAGAATTAGTGGAGGGTGTACGTGCAGGTAAACGTCATCAAACATTACTTGGTGCAACAGGAACAGGAAAAACGTTTACCATCTCTAACGTTATCCAACAGATCAAAAAACCAACACTGATTATGGCACACAATAAAACACTAGCTGGTCAATTGTATAGTGAATTTAAAGAGTTTTTCCCGAATAATGCTGTGGAATACTTTGTCAGCTACTATGATTACTTTCAGCCAGAGGCCTATGTACCACAGACAGATACTTATATTGAAAAAGATTCAAGCATAAATGATGAAATCGATAAATTACGTCACTCTGCCACATCTGCATTATTTGAGCGTGATGATGTTATTATTATTGCTTCTGTATCCTGTATTTATGGTTTAGGTTCTCCAGAGGAATATCGTGAAATGGTTGTATCAATTCGTACAGGAATGGAAATTGAACGTAATCAGCTGCTACGAAAACTGGTAGATGTTCAGTATGAGCGCAATGATGTCAGCTTTACTCGCGGAACGTTCCGAGTACGTGGGGATGTGGTGGAAATATTCCCAGCATCCCGAGATGAACATTGTATTCGCATAGAGTTTTTCGGAGATGAAATAGACCGCATTCGAGAAGTAGATGCGTTAACAGGTGAGATTTTATCAGATCGAGATCATGTCGCTATTTTCCCAGCATCCCACTTCGTTACACGAGAAGAAAAAATGCGAAAAGCCATTGAAAATATTGAAAAAGAGTTGGAGGAACGACTTGCTCTTTTACGTGCTGAGGATAAATTATTAGAGGCTCAGCGTTTAGAGCAACGCACTCGCTATGATTTAGAAATGATGCGTGAGATGGGCTTTTGCTCAGGGATTGAAAACTATTCGCGTCATTTAACATTACGTGAAGCGGGAGCGACTCCTTATACTTTGCTTGATTATTTCCCTGATGACTTTTTACTGGTAGTTGATGAAAGTCACGTTTCACTGCCGCAAGTTCGAGGAATGTTCAATGGTGACCAGGCACGTAAAGGTGTACTAGTCGACCATGGTTTCCGTTTACCGTCAGCTCTTGATAACCGCCCTTTACGTTTTGAAGAATATGAGAAACATATACATCAGGCTATTTATGTATCGGCAACACCTGGTCCATATGAGCTTGAGCATACGCCGGAAATGGTGCAGCAAATTATTCGTCCAACTGGGCTGCTTGATCCACAAATTGACGTACGTCCTATTGAAGGGCAAATTGATGATTTAATCGATGAGATTCAGGGGCGTATTGCTCGTGATGAACGAGTGCTCGTTACAACGTTGACGAAAAAAATGTCAGAGGATTTATCAGCTTATTTGAAAGAAATGGGCTTAAAGGTGGAATATCTGCATTCTGAGATTAAAACACTCGAACGTATTGAAATTATTCGTGAGCTTCGTAAAGGGACTTATGATGTGTTAATTGGCATTAACCTTTTGAGAGAGGGGCTAGATATTCCTGAGGTGTCACTTGTGGCAATTCTAGATGCTGACAAGGAAGGGTTTTTACGCTCGGAACGCTCATTAATTCAAACTATTGGACGTGCTGCACGTAATGCCAATGGTCATGTCATTATGTATGCAGACAATAGAACGGATTCCATGAAAAAGGCCATTGAGGAAACGAAACGTCGTCGTTTATTACAAATGGCGTATAACGAAGAACATGGTATTACACCAAAAACGATTGTTAAGAAAATCCCTGATGTGATACGTGCGTCACAGGTTGCTGAGGAAGAGGAATCCTATGTAACAAAGGCAACAAAAGGCAAAAAGCTGACAAAGGTGGAGAAGGAGCAATTATTAGCTTCACTAGAAGTAGAAATGAAGGAAGCGGCAAAAGCACTGGATTTCGAGCGTGCTGCTGAGCTTCGCGATACAATATTTGAATTGAAGGCAGAAGGGTGAATGACTTGTGAAAAATACTGAAATCGTCGTGCAAGGCGCACGAGCACATAATTTAAAAAATATTAATGTGACAATTCCACGAGATCAATTAGTTGTATTAACAGGTTTATCAGGCTCAGGGAAATCGTCATTAGCATTTGATACGATTTATGCTGAGGGGCAACGTCGTTATGTAGAGTCTCTTTCTGCCTATGCTCGTCAATTTCTCGGTCAAATGGACAAACCTGATGTTGATGCGATAGAGGGCTTATCCCCTGCTATTTCGATTGATCAAAAAACAACGAGCCGTAACCCGCGTTCAACAGTGGGTACGGTAACAGAAATCTATGATTATTTACGTTTACTGTATGCACGTATTGGCAAGCCTATTTGTCCAAATCATGGCATTGAAATTACTTCCCAAACGATTGAGCAAATGGTCGATCGCTTATTAACGTATCCAGAACGAACAAAGATGCAGCTTCTCGCGCCAATGGTATCTGGACGTAAAGGGACACATGTAAAGCTATTGGAAGATTTAAAAAAGCAAGGCTTTGTGCGTGTCCGTATTGATGGCGAATTACGAGATTTAGATGATGCCATTGAACTTGATAAAAACAAGAAGCACTCCATTGAAGTCGTAGTCGATCGTGTTGTGATGAAGGAAGGTATTGCAGCTCGTCTTAGTGATTCCTTAGAAACAGCGTTACGCTTAGCAGATGGACGTGTTCTTGTCGATGTCATGGAGCATGAGGAGCTATTATTTAGTGAGCATCATGCCTGCCCATTATGTGGATTTTCTATTGGGGAGCTAGAGCCACGCATGTTTTCATTTAATAGTCCTTTTGGTGCCTGTCCAAGCTGTGATGGACTAGGTTCAACACAAGAAGTCGATTTAGATTTAGTAGTACCAGATTGGGATCGTACATTATTAGGAAATGCTATAGCTCCGTGGGAACCAACAAGCTCCCAATATTATCCACAGCTACTAAAGGCAGTATGTGATCACTATGAAATACCGATGGATGTTCCTGTAAAGGATATTCCAAAAGAAAAAATGGATAAACTTTTATACGGTTCTGGTAAAGATAAAATTCATTTTCATTATGAAAATGAGTTTGGTAATGTCAGAGATCAAATGATTGAATTCGAGGGCGTTGTACGCAATGTGGAACGTCGCTTTAAAGAGACAACGTCTGATTATGTCCGTGAGCAGATGGAGAAATATATGGCTCAGCAGGCTTGTCCTTCTTGTAAAGGCTATCGCTTAAAACCAGAAACATTAGCTGTGAAAATTGCTGATCAGCATATTGGAGAAGTGACGCAGTATTCCATTCAGGAGGCAGATGCATTTTTCAAAGAGCTGGATTTATCAGAAAAGGATATGAAAATTGCTCGACTTGTCTTACGTGAAATTGGAGAACGTCTCGGCTTTCTTGTAAACGTCGGTTTAGATTATTTAACATTAAGCCGAGCAGCAGGTACACTTTCAGGAGGAGAAGCTCAACGTATTCGCCTTGCAACGCAAATTGGCTCGCGCTTAACAGGTGTTCTCTATATTTTAGATGAACCATCCATCGGCTTGCATCAACGAGACAATGATCGTCTTATTAGTACATTGCAAAACATGCGTGATATTGGTAACACGCTTATTGTAGTCGAACATGATGAGGACACAATGCTAGCAGCAGACTACCTTATTGATGTTGGGCCTGGTGCGGGAGTTCATGGAGGTCAAATTGTGGCGGCAGGAACGCCACAGGAAGTCATGGGTAATGAGAAATCTTTGACAGGGCAATACTTAAGTGGCAAAAAGTTCATTCCTTTGCCAATTGAGCGACGTCAGCCAAATGGTCGGAAACTATCCATTAAAGGTGCCAAGGAAAATAATCTACGTAATGTGAAAATTGATATACCTCTTGGTCTATTTGTAGCAGTGACAGGGGTTTCAGGCTCAGGAAAATCTACGCTAATAAACGAAATTTTATATAAATCATTGGCCCAAAAGCTAAATCGATCAAAGGTTAAGCCTGGAGAGCATAAAGAAGTGACAGGGATGGAGGAGCTTGAAAAAGTTATTGATATTGACCAATCTCCAATCGGTCGTACACCTCGTTCTAACCCTGCAACTTATACAGGAGTTTTTGATGATATTCGTGATGTTTTTGCTACAACAAATGAGGCAAAGGTACGTGGTTATAAAAAAGGACGTTTTAGCTTTAATGTTAAAGGTGGCCGCTGTGAGGCATGTCGCGGTGACGGGATTATTAAAATAGAAATGCATTTCCTACCAGATGTTTACGTACCTTGTGAGATCTGTCACGGTAAACGCTACAATCGTGAAACATTGGAAGTGAAGTATAAAGATAAAAGTATTGCAGATATTTTAGATATGACCATTGAAAATGCAGTAGTATTCTTTGAAAATATTCCAAAGATCCAACGTAAGCTACAAACAATTGTGGATGTTGGATTAGGCTATATGAAATTAGGACAGCCTGCTACTACCTTGTCTGGCGGTGAGGCACAGCGTGTGAAATTAGCCTCTGAATTGCATCGTCGTTCTACAGGAAAATCGTTCTACATTTTAGACGAGCCGACAACGGGCTTACATGCGCATGATATTGCACGTTTACTTGTTGTTTTACAGCGCCTTGTAGAAAATGGCGATTCAGTGCTAGTCATCGAACATAATTTAGATGTCATCAAAACAGCAGACTACATTATCGATCTAGGGCCTGAAGGTGGAGACAAAGGCGGTACGATTGTGGCGACAGGTACACCAGAAGAAGTCGCTGAAGTCAGTGGCTCGTATACAGGTAAATATTTAAAGCCAATATTAACAAGAGATCGTCTACGTATGGAAGCTGTTTTAGCCAAAGCTTCTCAATAAAGTCCCAAAAAGTTCGCAAATTTCCTAAGGAGATTTGCGAACTTTTTTAAGATAAAGGGCATACTGCGAAGGCGGATGTCGATAAAAATTAAAAGTTGGGTGATAAAACGTGAAAGTTAGTCGATAAACTTCAAAAGTTGGGTGATAAAAAGTAAAAGTTTATCGATAAACTTTAAAAGTTGGATGACATTCTATTCAAACGTATGTCATGTGAATAAGTTGATTGGAGTGGAGGCTGGGCGCCTCCAGGAAAGCGCCCAGCCGGAACGGAAATCAACCACACGTTATGGTGATGAGCCTAAAATAAGATATATCCCCAATTTTTTCATTTCTATGGTGAAACTTTTCACAAAATGAATCGTATAAATAATATAACGAACTGAGGGAGGCTATTTTATTTATGCAAAATGAACGTCAAAGAATTTTAGAACTTGTGGAAAAAGGAACAATTTCAGCGCAAGAGGCGATTACATTATTAGAAGCATTGGAGCAACCTAGCAAGTCTACTCAAAATGTTATGAATGATGTGTCAAAAGAGGGGGAGCAATCCTCAACAGAAAAAGAGTCACTTTTCAATGAACAGACTAAAGAACAACAGAAAAAAGATACTGATTTTATGAAATATTTCCAAGATGAGATGCAGGATTTCCGTAAAGATTTGACGCAGATAGGCTCACTCTTTATGGATATGATGAATACAGCTGTAAAAAAAGTAAAGGAATTTGATGTTTCTTCCCCGTTTGGCGATAAAATAGAATTTACGCATACGGAAGAAGTGACAGCTGAGCATGTGGACAGTGTAATTGCTGAATTACCAAATGGCAATTTTTCTTTGGAATCTACTGAAGGGGACAGCTTCCAAGTCATTTGTAAGGTGAAGGCACCACTTATTAATGATAGTGAAGAAGAAACGCGTAACCATTTCTTAGAGCAATTCGTAGTAAAAGAAGATGAAGGTTCGTTAAGAATTTTAAGTCAATTAAAGCTTGTTCAAGTGAATGTTAAAGTCCTTGTACCGAAGGAGCAGCTGGAAAAATTATCAGTTCGTTTAATGAACGGTAGTGTATCTTTACAAGATATAGGCTTCGAACATTTAAAAGTGAAAACATTAAACGGTGCCATTAAGGGCTCTAAGTTTAATTTTGAGAAAGCTAAGGTAGATTCTTCGAATGGATCGATTGAATTAACAAATGTTCGTGGTAAAGATTTAGAGGCTGAAACATTAAATGGTCGTGTCTATTTAGATGGGGCATTGGATGAGATTGAAGCAAAATCGGTCAATGGACATGTAGTTGTAACAACTTGCTCTACAAACTCATCGAAAATCAAAGCACAAACAGTTGCAGGTTCGGTTGAATTGTATATACCACGTACCATTTCATTAAGCGGCAAAATTGTCACAAATTTTGGGAAAGTAGATGTAGGCATTCAAGATGCATCAAAGATTGAATCACAGGATCAATTCTTATCAAAAGTCGTACGATTTGATAAAGAAGTAGAGAATGCGAATCGTCTCTTTATCGAAGGAGAATCTAAAACAGGTTCGGTTTTAGTTCGTTATACAACAACTGACGAGCAGCAGATTTAAGCTCAAAAAAGCATTCAAGTCATCATAAACGTAGGCTTGAATGCTTTTTTTTGTTCTATTTTCTGATAATTGAAGGTCGATTTACTGTTTTCTTTGATGTCGAGTTTTATAATAATTACGAGATAACAATGGTAATGAAAGAACGAAATAGTAGGAACTGGCACGGAATGAAATGAAACTGTAATAAAAAAACAGGAATAGAGTGCTATAATAGTATGAGAATACATCTTACATAGGTAAGAGATTTAGGTGGTTTAAATATGATAGAAATGAAGAATGTGACAAAGAAGTACCCAAACGGCGTTGTTGCGACAAATGGGATTTCCGTTAACATAAAGCAAGGAGAATTTGTATATGTTGTTGGGCCAAGTGGTGCTGGTAAATCAACATTTATTAAATTAATGTATCGTGAAGAAAAGGCAACTTCCGGTGAAATCACAGTGAATGGTATAGATTTAGCGAGTTTGAAAAATAAGAAGGTACCTTTTTTACGTCGTCAACTTGGTGTTGTTTTCCAAGATTTCAAGCTTCTACCTCGATTAAATGTTTATGAAAACGTTGCGTTTGCTTTGGAGGTAATTGAAGAAGAGCCAGTAGAAATTCGCCGTCGAGTGATGGAAGTATTGGAACTTGTCGGGCTAAAACATAAGGCAAGAATGTTTCCAAATGAACTATCAGGGGGCGAGCAGCAACGTGTTTCAATTGCACGCTCAATTGTCAATGTTCCGAAGGTTGTGATTGCAGATGAGCCTACTGGGAATCTTGATCCTGAAACATCATGGGAGATTATGAATTTATTTGAGGAAATTAATGCGCGAGGTACGACAATTGTAATGGCAACCCATAACCGTGAAATCGTGAATACGATTAGACGTCGAGTGATAGCGATTGAAGGCGGCATGATTGTCCGTGATGAGCACGGAGGTGATTACGGTTATGAAATTTAATACGGTAAAACGTCATTTTAGAGAAAGTATTAAGTCGCTTGGCCGTAATAGCTGGATGACCATTGCCTCAGTGAGTGCAGTAACAGTTACATTAATTTTAGTAGGCGTTTTTGCGCTTATTATGATGAATTTAAATAAAGTCGCATCTGATTTAGAGAATGATGTTGAAATTAAAGTATTGATTGATGAAACGGCAGATGAGGCTGCTGAAAAGGCGCTAATAGAAAAAATTAAAAAATTGCCAGATATTGCTGAAATGACCTATTCCACAAAGGAAGAAGAGTTAACCAAATTAGTAAAGGATTTTGGGGACGATTTTAAACTATTTGAGCAAAGCAATCCTTTACGAAATGTTGTTTATGTGAAAGCTTCAAATCCTCAGCAAACAGCTACTGTTGCAAAGAAGATTGATAAATTTGAGTATACATATGATGTTATGTATGGAGAGGGCAAGGTAGAAAAGCTTTTCAACTTCTTAAATATTAGCCGTAATGTTGGACTAGTGCTGATCTTAGGATTATTATTTACAGCTATTTTCTTAATTTCTAATACGATTCGTATTACGATTATAGCACGTCGTGATGAAATAGAAATTATGAAGCTAGTAGGTGCAACGAATTCATTCGTTCGTATCCCATTTTTACTGGAAGGAATGTGGCTCGGAATTTTAGGCTCTATTATTCCGATTGCGGTTGTCGCAACCCTTTATCACAATGTATATAAAATTATAGCGCCTCGATTAAAGGGAGAACTAGTGCAAGTACTTGATTTTTCACCTCTAGTGTACCAAGTAAGCGGTCTACTATTACTAATAGGTGTACTAATCGGTATTTGGGGAAGTTTCATGTCAGTGCGTAAGTTTTTAAAAATTTAACTAGATGTTTGTAAAGCTGCTTTTATAGCTCAAACGACATCAATCTACATTACAAAAAAATAGTCGAAGGGGAGTTCAGTCGGTGAAAAGTAAGGCAAAAAACTCAATGAAAACACTTGCGGTAGTATCTGCACTATTTCTTTTTATCCAAACTCCATCAGCGTATGCAACTAGTTTATCGGATTTAAAAGATGAAAAAAAACAAGTCGAAACAAAGAAAAATGAATTAAATTCATCCATTAAAAATAAGACAAATGCAATCACTGCAAATGAAGACAAGCAACAAAAACTATTAGATCAAATTCAAACGTTGAACGCTGAAATCGACAAAACCAATAGTAATATCAAAAATGTTCTTGCAGAAGTGCACACTGCCAATGAAGAAATAAAAGCGTTAGAGGATTCGATAGCAGAACTTTTGCGCAAAATTGAAGAGCGTGATTTATTGTTGCAGGACCGTGCTCGTGCAATCCAAGCAGGTGGCTCTGTTAGCTATTTAGACGTACTGCTAGGTTCTAATAGCTTCGTAGATTTTATCGATCGATTCTCTGCTGTAAATGCTTTAATGGATGCGGATCGTCAAATTATCCGTGATCAGAAAGAGGATAAGCAAACTTTAGAGGAACAAAAGAAGGTGCTAGAAAATAAACGCCAAAAGCTTGAAGAAAAACAAGCTGAACTTGAACGTTTAAAAGCATCCTTAGATGGACAAAAGACAGAGAAAAATAAATTAGTAGATCAATTAGAAAAAGAGCAGGAAAAACTCAAATCTGAAAAAGTATTACTAGAAAAAGAGTATTCAGAAGCACTTGAAATTAGTGAAGAGTTACAACAAAAAATTATTGATGAACAAAATCGTTTAGCGGAAATTGCTCGTCAGCAGGAAGCAAAACGCAAGGCAGCCGCTGCTGCTGCAGCAGCGAATGCAGGTAATCATGGGGGTGGTTCATCTACTGTCAATGCACCACAATCTGATGGTACATGGATTACACCTACAAATGGTCGTTTAACATCACCATATGGCTGGCGTAATATTGGTGCAGGTCCAGAATTCCACTATGGTGTGGATCTTGCCAATAAGACGGGAACACCAATATGGGCAGCAGCTGATGGTGTTGTCTCCTATGCGGCACCACTTAGCACATATGGCAATGTAGTCATTATTACACACTCTATCGACGGTCAAATTTATACGACAGTATATGCACACTTAAATTCCTTCAATGTAAGTGTGGGTACAGAGGTCTCTCAAGGTCAGCAAATTGCGACGATGGGTAGCACTGGTCGCGTAACAGGGCCACATTTACATTTTGAGGTGCATATTGGTGCTTGGCGTGGACAAGCAGTTGGTAGTGTCAATCCATTGAAATACATTCCACTATAAAAAATAGTGAAGCTATACATTAGCATAGTCTAGTGTATAGCTTTTTTGATGTTCAAATAAAGCGGATGAATGCTTGCTAGATATTATACAAATCGGTTATTTAATGTTACAATTTACATATACCTACAGGGGTATGTGAGCATAATGAAAATGCATTTTCTAAATGCTTTCTGAAGATTTTCTGAAAACAGTGTGAAATAACGGTTCACATTAATAATATATGCTATGCTAAAAATATCTTTTTTTGTGGAGGATTTTGGGTGATTAATACGGAATGGTTCTCTATTCGGACATTAACATTGCCAGCAACCGCTGTTGCTCTTCTAATGGCTTTTATCATTGTATGGCTAGTTTTACGAATGCAATTCCCAAAGAAATGGTCTGGGGTATATGGAGATGCCATTTTGACCTTTATACTTGTTTGGAAGTTTAGTGTCATTGTCACTGATACTAAAACTGTGATGGCTCAACCGTTTGCATTGCTTTATTTCAATGGAGGTACAATAGGTGTCTTTTTAGCTGTTATAGTAGTATCATTTCAGCTTCTTTGGAAGAAACAAAAAATACAGTTTGATGTAACAGGAGCAAGTGCCTATAGCTGGGCAATTATCTTAACACAATCGATTTATCAATGGCTAGTCGTATTACTAAATGATAATCCGACTAATAGCGAAATTATTACTTTAACTGTGCTAAGTGCACTAACAATCCTCATATTATGGAAAATATCTGCTATCAATTATGCATTGCTTATCTATACAAGTGGATTAATTATTGTAGCTATTTTTCAGCCGCTTGGGTTATGGCAACCGGCTGTAGGGATTAGCGTTATATTTCTTATAATGGGTTTACGGTTGCAGCGTTTTGTAAAAAAATCTGAAACGAAAGACTGCTGTTAAAAAACAAAGATCATTGGAGGTTAATAATGAAGAAGAAAAATATTGGGCTACTAATTGTCGTATTGTTAGTAGTTGCGATGGTTGGTACATATGTTAGACAGCAAATTGATAAGGAGCGAGAAATTGAAACAGCTTCACTAGGAAAGGAGATGGAGGAGCGAAATATTGGCTTGAAAAATGGAGACACACCACCAGATTTTACACTCACAAGTCTAGATGGAGAAGATCTAACATTGAGTAGTCTTCGTGGGAAAAAGGTTGTATTAAATTTTTGGGCAACTTGGTGTCCACCATGTAGGGCTGAAATGCCACATATGCAAAGCTATTATGAACAATATGCCAAAGACGATAATGTAGAAATTGTAGCTGTCAATTTAACCTCGGCTGAACGTGATGTGACGGCTGACGCTAAAATTGATACGGTAATGACCTTTAGAGATAGCTTTGAATTAACCTTTCCCATTGTTCTTGACCCAGAGAATTCAGTTGGCTCAGATTATCAAATAATACCAATACCTACAACATATTTTATTGATTCTAAAGGCTATATTCAACGAGCTATAAGAGGCCCAATGGATGCTGATATGTTAAAAACTTATGTGGATGCATTAGACTAAATTCACGAATAAATCTGCTCGTTTCTATTTAGAAGCGTAGCAGTTTTTTTATCTTGATTTAGCAGATCTTTACTGTACCGAAAGCGAAGCGTCAGGAACAGAACACTTGCATCTCTATAAGTGGCGAGATGAATGAAGTTATTTTCCTATACAGCGGGCTCAAAAAAATCCGATGAATGACACTGGGACGTAATTGGTGGAAACCATTGGAAAAACGCTATCTATCATTTAATAAATTATTTTGAATCGTAATCTTGTATGTTTGAAAATTAAAAGTCATACAGTAAAGAGACGGAGGAGGGAAGAATTGCGCAAAATAATGGCTGGTGTCGGAGTACTGGCTAGTAGCTTATTGCTAGGTAGTGGATTTTATTTTGACTGGTTTAATTTAGGGACAGGGGATAAAAAAGAGCCAGTCGTCACAGAGGTTGAATCAATCAATGAAGCCATGAACTTGATTGAGGAAAAATCTGTATACAATACAAAAAAGGAATCGTTGGTGGAGGGAGCACTGCGTGGTATGGCAGATGCAATAAAGGACCCATATAGCACCTATTATTCGAAGGAAGAGGCAAAGCAGCATCGACAAATGTTAGCTGAAGAAAGAGTGGGTATTGGTATTGAGTTAACTGAGAATAACGGAAAGTTTATTGTTGTATCTCCTGTTCGTTCATCCCCAGCGGAGAAGGCTGGCATGCGCTCACTCGACGAAATTGTACAAGTTGATGGAGTTAGAGTAGATGGGAAAAAGATGAGTGAGTTAATGCAATTAATCCAAGGGGAAAAGGGCACGAAAGTTACCATTGTTGTTTATCGTCCTAGTGAAGATAAACATATAAAAATGACAATGGAACGAGCTGCAATATCGAATAAAACGGTATCTAGTGAAGTAATCAAGGTAGAAAACACTTCAATTGGCTATGTGGAAATCTCTATCTTTGGAGAAAAAACAGCAAATGAATGGGTTGCTGAAACGAGTAAATTACTGAGAAATGACATTGAGGGACTTGTTATTGATGTACGGGATAATCCAGGTGGTTATTTACATAGCGTCGCAGCGCTACTGAGCACAGTATTAGAAAATGGCAAAGTGTTTGCATATATGCAAAATGCTGAAGGTGCTATGGAACCATTAAAAACAGAAGCAAAAAGCTTTGACGAGAAATATTTACAAACGATGTACAAAATTCCGATTGTAATTTTACAAAATGCAGGTAGTGCATCGGCTAGTGAGGTTCTTAGTGGTGCTTTAAAAGGATGGGGGCGTGCATCCATCGTTGGAGTGAAGAGCTTTGGTAAAGGAACTGTACAAGAATCCTGGGCTCTATCAAATGGTGGAGAACTAAAACTGTCTACAAATAAATGGCTGACACCTAAGCGCGAATGGATTCATGGGCAAGGAATAGAAGCGAATTTAGTGATCGAGCAAAATGAATTATTTGCCTTCCAAATGCATCCATTGTCTGGCAAGTTTAAGGTTGGGGATATGAGTGAGGAGATTTCGTATACGCAAAATGCTTTGAAAAAGCTAGGGTATAAAATTGATCGCTTGGACGGTTATCTGGATGAAAAGACAGAGGAGGCAGTTATGCAGTACCGTGATGAGAAAAAATTAAAGCAGGCAGAAGAAAATATTTATCTAGATTCTACATTCTTTAATAGCCTAAATGACACATTGAAGCAGTATAAAATGGATCGTCAAAATGATCTACAGTTCCAAATGGCGACAAGCTTTTTATTGCACAATATAGAACAGTAGATAATAGAAATTTGATTTGTAAAAATGACATCCGCTGAATATAGTTAAGTAATGACAATATCTTTAGTTTGTACTACGCAAGTGTGTAGTCGTTTGATACAATAAATTCATAGTATTTAAGACAGAAACGGCGGGTGTTCGTATGGTTAGTAATATATTAATAGAAATTGTAACAGCGATTGGCCGCTTTTTACTCAACCCATTACTTTATATTGCTATTATTTTTGCAATTTTTTTAGGGTATCGTCGCGTAAAGCAGGAACGTAAATTTTTTAATAGACGCATTATTTGGGGATGGACAGAACTAGTTGGGCAATGGAAGCATGGTTGGCTTTATGCCCTTATTATTTCACTATTAAGTGTTGGTGCAGGTTTAACAGTACCTAAAGAGTTTTTATTATTACTGATAGCTATTTCAACTTTGGCACTAATCCTGTTTTTCATAAACGCACTTTCTCCTATTTATACGATGGGGCTAGCTGTTTTCGCGATATGGGGAATGTTTCATTACCAATGGACTTTTTCATGGTGGAAGATTTCAGTGGAAGGTGTAAATTTATTAGACGGTTCTATCGTAACCATTACTATTTTAGCAGGTCTATGTGTAATTGCTGAGGGTGTGTTAATTCGTCGAACAGCTATAAAGGTAACAACGCCTTGTGTGGAAAAAACGAAGCGTGGTATGCAGGCTATTGTATATCGTTCAAGAAATGTTTGGATATTACCAATTTTCTTTGTAATGCCTGGAGATATTATTCCATTAGCATTGCCTTATTGGCCACAATTCACATTAGGTGACAATCATTTTGCACTTGTCCTATTTCCTATAGTCATAGGATTTTCTAAGCTTGCAAGAAAAGAATTACCAGTTTTGAAGCTACCTAAAATAGGGAAATCAGTGCTTATACTAGGACAACTTATTTTAATTGGTGGACTTGCAGCGTACTTTGAGCCATTAATCGGTTTTATAACCTTAGCAGTAGGTGTAGTGATTCGTGTCATTATTTCCTGTTATTATGCGATTCAAGATAAAACTGATATTTATGCAGTTGCGCAAAGTACGAAAGGGGCTATTATTGCTGCAGTACTACCGGATTCGCCTGCTGAAAAAATGGGTCTGCTTGTAGGAGAGTGTATTCGTAAAGTAAATGGACGCCCCATTTTTACTGAGGCTGAATTATATGAAGCATTGCAATTAAACGCAGCACACTGTCGTTTAGAGGTATTAGACCTTAATAACGAGATACGCCTAACACAGCATGTAATCTATAGCAATGACCATTACCGAATTGGTTTATTGCTAGCTGAGCAGAGGGATATTTAATGGATGTTTTCGGGAAAATGATGTTAGCGTTATTTGTACCTGCATTACTTGTATTATTGTTTACTAGAATTACGTTTAATCGCTATGTTGCTTTGATTTTGGCGATTGCACTTATTGCGGCATCTGTCTATGCAGGGTATACTTCTCCACCTCTTATCTTTGTGATTGATGCATTTTCGTTAACAGTGGGTTTTTGGTTAGCCAGTAAAATGAAGCATAAAAAAGAATCCATTTAAACCTTAATTCCATAAAAGGTCAGTCCAAAGTATGTATCGCTTTGGACTGACCTTTTTACATGAAATATCGTACGGCTGCCATAATAATGACGCCTGCTACAACTGTAATAGATAAGCTTTTTGTAAGAAGTGCAATGATTAAAGTAGGTACAAATGTAAGAAATACTGGCCAATCGAGGGTAACAAATTTCCCACTGTCAGTATCCAATAAATTTTCAATAACAAGAGCACTCAAAATGCAAACTGGAATAAAACTTAGCCATTTTAGGACAACTTCTGGGAGCTTTACATTGCGAACAAAAATAAATGGAATAACACGTGGTAACCAAGTTACAAGTGCGCAGCCAATGATTAGCCATACCATATAAGCAGTTGTTGTCATTTATCTGTCACCACCCCAATTGTCGCTACTATAACTGTTGCAAGAAGAACAGCCACATGTGAAGGGACAAGATAAGAAAGACCGTACATGATGACAATCATATAGCCAATTAACATGAGATAATGCATAATTTTATTTTTCCTAACACTGCTAAGCTGAAGGACAAGCAAGGCAACAAACATAGCTATTAAGGCAAAATCTAAACCCCATTTCTCCGGATTTGCCACCCATTGGCCTAAAAATGCGCCAGCAACACAGGAGAGAATCCAGAACAAATAGGCAGTGATGTTTAACCCATCCATCCATTTTCCATGCAATTTTCCTGTTTGCATTTGCTTTGTTACAGCTACACCAAAAGTTTCATCTGTTAGCAATGTACCAAAACCAACATTTCTAAGCATGGAATAGCGCGTAAAATGTGGAGCTATTGTTAAACTCATTAATAAATGACGTAAATTTACGACAAAAATGGTTACAATGATAGCAGAAGCAGGGCTATTTGTTAAAAGGAGTGCACAAAAGATAAATTGTGCAGAGCCTGCATAAATCAAAATAGTTAAAAGTGCAATTTCGAGTACTGATAAGCCAGAAGCGGAACCTACAACACCGAAAGCAAGTCCTATACTAATATAACCGAGTAGTGTGGGGATACAATCTTTTACGCCTTGTATAAAGCTGTCATTTGATGAGTTAGTTGCTTCATTTCGAAGCTCTGTTGTACTTGTCATAAATAGGTCATCCCTTCTGAAAAATTTCCATGTATACTAATGATGGAATAGTTTGATAGTTCTTGATGTTTATTAAAGTATACATATGTCTGATAAAATAAACAATAGAAAATGGTGAATAATAATGGAACAGATGAGTCGAAATTTAGCATTTCAATTAAAAAAAATACGACAGCAGCGCCATTTAAGCTTAGATGATGTTTCTAAAGCTACAGGTGTAAGTAAGGCGCAACTTGCACAGATTGAAAAGGGAGAAGCGAATCCAACTGTATCAACCATTTGGAAAATTGCTGCAGGGATGCGCATTTCTTTTTCCTCTTTATTACAGCCACCAACAGCTCATTTCATGAAATATAGCAGTGATGATGCACCACATGTAGATGAAGATGAGGGGCGCTATCGCGTATATTCGATTATTCCTTATAATCCGGAGCGTGGCTGGGAGTTTTACAAGATCGAAATGGAGCCAGGTGCCTTTAGTAGGAGTGAAGCACATACGGAAGGGGTAGAAGAAACTGTAATTGTTATACAAGGACAAGCTGTTATTTCTGCTGGCGATATGCATGAATTGATTAAGGAAGGGGATACATTGGTATTCTCAGGTCATCAGCCCCATGAATATAAAAATACTTCGGAAGCATTAACGATTTTACATTTAATTTTGCAGTATAAATAGAGGTGTCGATTTTGAATGAATGGTTTACTGTAGAAAATATTGAACATGTAGCAGCACAATATCGAACGCTTGGTCCAGTCATTGGATTGCTATTACCTTTTATAGAAGCATTTTTACCGTTTTTACCTTTGGTTGTCTTCGTTGTGGCCAATGCCAGCGCTTTTGGATTATGGTTTGGTTTCTTGCTATCATGGCTAGGCTCTGTAGCTGGGTCATATGCAGTGTTTTTACTAGTTCGACATTTTGGCAAGCACCCGAAGCTGCGATTTGTCACAGGGAGTAGTAAGGTCAAGAAGCTAATTAAATGGGTAGATATGAATGGTATTAGCCCACTGTTTGTGTTACTTTGTTTTCCATTTACACCTTCTGTAATTGTCAACATAGTAGCCGGGCTCTCCCATATTCATAAAAAATTTTATTTAGTGGTGTTGTTAGCAGGTAAGTTTGTCATGATTTTAGGAATGAGCGTGCTTGGCTATGATTTAAAATCGTTACTGACAAGCCCTGTAAGACTAATTATTGCAGCAATTGCCATTGTCTTACTTTGGTGGATCGGCAAGCTTATAGAGAAGCGATTAAACGCACGTGTGGAGAGAGATCTAAAGCAAGCGCGAAAATTGACGAAACATCATTAAGTATGGAAGTTGAATATACACATCTAGCCCCTTGTATCATGTAAAATGAGAGAAGGGGTTTTTATCTTATTAGGAAAGAGAGTTAATGCTCAGATAGAATGAAAAGTGCTCTGGTACAAGCTGAAAGTGCTCAGATAGAATGGAAAAGTGCTCCGATCCATGTGAGAAGTGCTCGAGTTGAAGAGAAATCTGCTCCGATCCATGTGAGAAGTGCTCGGGTCGAAGAGAAAAGCGCTCCGATCCATGTGAGAAGTGCTCGGGTTGAAGAGAAAAGCGCTCCGATTCATGTGAGAAGTGTTCAGGTGGAAGAGGAAAGTGCTCTGATCCATGTGGAAGTTGCTCGGGTCGAAGAGAAAAGTGCCCCGATCCATGTGAGAAGTGCTCGGGTCGAAGAGAAAAGTGCTCCGATCCATGTGAGAATTGCTCGGGTTGAAGAGGAAAGCGCTCCGATTCATGTGAGAAGTGCTCGGGTCGAAGAGAAAAGCGCTCCGATCCAAGTGGAAAGTGCTCAGGTCGAAGAGAAAAGCGCTCCGATCCATGTGAGAAGTGATCGGGTTGAAGAGAAAAGTGCTCCGATCCAAGCTGAAAACGCTCATGCTTATCTGACATGAAACGTTCAAAATACAGGTTTATCAATAAAAAATTATAGATACAGGAGGGGAACCGTATATGACATTACGTATTGTTTCAGGACGATCAGGAACTGGTAAATCAACATTTATCCATCAAGAGATTGTTGAGCAATTAAAATCAGAGCCATTAGGTCATCCGATTTTTGTGATTGTACCTGACCAAATGTCTTATTCAACAGAGTATGAATTAACGAATAAGCATGGCTTACAAGGCTTAATTCGTGCACAGGTTATGACATTTAAACGATTAGCATGGCTTGTATTACAGGAAACTGGTGGTATTGCACGAAAAGAAGTAAATGGTTATGGCTATCGAATGCTTATTCGTAAACTGTTAGAGGAACAAAAAGATGAATTTTCATTATTTCGCCAAGCTGCTGGAAAAAGAGGCTTTACGGAGGAAATTGAGACACTCTTACGCGAGTTTAGTCGCTATAGTGTCAATAGCTCAGTGCTTGCAGAAGTAACAGCATCATTAAAAGTCATTGATGCTCCACATACATTACAAGCTAAAACCAATGACTTACAAGTAGTTTTACAAGCTTTGGAAACTCGACTTGGGACAACATATGTCGATAGTGAGGGCTATTATCCAATCTTAACTGAGCATTTGAAAGACTCAGAGACGATGAAGCAAGCAACTATTTATATAGATGGATTTACAGCTTTTACTGTGCGAGAGTTGGAGTTAGTCAAAGAGCTATTAAAGGTAACGAAACAAGTTACAGTTGTTCTGCCCTTTGATCATATGGATGAAGCTTATGATGAGCAGTCTTTATTTCATGAAGGTGCGTTAACAAATCAACGTTTACACGATATTGCAAATGAAGAGGGCATTGATGTTGATGCACCATTACATTTTTACAATACGTATCGTTTTCAAACAAAAGATTTACAGCATGTGGAAGAAAAATTTTCGAATATGTTACCCCAATCAATAGAAACTTCTGGTGATGTTAAGGTATTTGAAGCATCCAATCGACGTGCTGAGATTCATGCCATTGCCCGGGAAATAACAAAGCTGACAAAGGAGGATGGATATCGTTATCAAGATATTGTACTTCTTTATAGACAAGCAGATGTTTATGATCCACTTATTTCAACAATTTTTCAGCAATATGAAATTCCTATTTTTACAAATTCCAAAAAGACTATGCTCCATCACCCATTAATAGAGCTTAGTCGTTCTGTTTTAGAAGTGATCACTTCAAATTGGAAGTATGAGCCAATTTTCCGTAGTGTCAAAACGGATTTATTTTTCCCATTACACGCTGAGCAAAATGTTTGGCGTGAGCGTGCAGATCGTTTAGAGAACTATTGCTTAGCACAGGGTATATATGGTGAGCGTTGGTTTGAGGAATCTCGATGGTTTTTCAAAAAATATCGTGGTCTTGAATTCCATTCAAAGGTGCAAACAGATGAGGAACGGGCTATGCAAGCGGAAATCGAAGCTATTAGAGATGAAATTCGACAACCACTAAAATCGTTACAAGACAAGCTAGATTTCGCGACAACAGGTAGAGATGTAGCGACTGCATTATTTGAGATGATTGAGGAATTAAAGGTCTTTGATAAGTTGCAAGCTATGAAAGACCATGAACTGGATCGAGGTGATGCCTTAGCAGCTAGCGAGCATGATCAAGCATGGAAAGAATGGATCGCTGTGCTCGATCAGTTTGTGTATATGTTTGGGGAACAGCAAATGACTGTAGAGGAAGCAGCAAAGATTCTAGATGAGGGCTTTGATACTTTAGAATTTTCCCGCATTCCACCTACCTTAGATGAAGTTATGGTAGCAACGGTTGATTTAGCTCGATTATCAAATATAAAAGTCGCTTTCGTTTTAGGAATCAATGATGGAGTCTATCCAACACGAATGGAGTATGAGGGATTATTATCAGATGTTGAACGGGAATGGTTTAACCAAATTGGGTACGAGCTTGCACCGACATCTAAAAATCGTTTACTTCAAGAAAATTTCTTAGTATATCGAGCTTTAACGACGCCGTCTGATAAATTGTACCTGTCATATCCTACAGCAGATGAAGAAGGAAAAGCGTTATTATCATCACTTTATATAAAGAAAATAATAGGTAATGAAAATACGTCAGGTCTATTAAGTGGAGTAGCTGTTGAGCGGGTTGTGATGGATCCAATTGAATTATTAGAAGATAATCCACTACCATATTTACGCCATCCACGTACAGCTCTAGCTCATCTTATGATGCAGCTACGCCAAGCTGAGCATAGCCGTGAACTTGCGCCAGAATGGCTGGCATTACAAAAATTTTATGAACAGGATCCTTATTGGGCACTGATTTTTGAACGGGTCCTCCAACCTATTACACATAAAAATGAAGCACAACCACTTGAAACATATATTACGCAGGAGTTATACGGTCAGAAACTAACATCCAGTGTTTCTCGGATTGAGAAATATTTTAGATGTCCGTTTTCGCATTTTACAACATATGGTCTCCGTTTAGAAGAACGTGCAGAATATAGATTAGAAACCTTTGCAATGGGTGACTTATTCCATGAAGCACTGAAATGGATTACAGAGGAAACGCATCGCCAACAGCTGTCATGGGTACGTTTAACAAAACAGCAAATTAAACAATTGGCACGACAAGCTGTGGAGCAAATTGTGCCAGTCTTTTCTCATCAAATCTTACTATCCAGTGCGCGCTATCGTTATATTCAACGTAAGCTTATCCGTATTGTTGAACGGACAATGACGGCATTGACCCAGCATGCCAATGTTTCCCACTTTAAGCCAATTGCTATTGAGGCATCGTTTGGACCAGACCAACATGAACAGCTCCCGCCTCTTGAAATCAATTTAACTGGTGGAAAGAAAATGTTTATGCGAGGTCGTATTGATCGAGTGGATAGCGCGTCTATTGATGATCGCTCTTATTTACGTATCGTAGATTATAAATCTTCAGCTCGTGATTTAGATTTAAATGAAGTCTACTATGGACTTTCTTTACAGGTCCTTACTTATTTAGATGTGGCAATGGAAAATAGCTCTTATTGGCTACCGGGCGAAACAGAGCCGGCAGGGGTACTATATGTACATGTTCATAATCCAATGCTAAAGCTTGACAAGGATTTAAGTGATAGTGAAATTGAAGAGGATCGTTTAAAGCAATATAAGATGAAGGGACTACTATCAGAGAATGCAGAGGCAATATTATCGATGGATGAGCAATTGGAAGAATCAAGTGGGCATTCGAAAATCATTCCTGTGTATATGAAAAAAGATGGTACACCTTCCGAATCTCAGTCAAGAATAGTACCTGTTAACGATATGAAAAATTTGCAGCATTTTGTGCGTCGAAAGCATCAAGAGGCTGGCAATGGTATTTTATCTGGAGATACTTCTATTAGTCCGTATAAATTAAAATCAAAAACAGCCTGTGATTATTGTCAATTTTCTGCTGTTTGTCAGTTTGATCCCACTGATGGCAAGCAAAGTTATCGACAATTAATGCAAGAAAAGCCAAATGAAATCGTTGAAAAAATACGGAAGGAGATGAAGTAACTTGGTACAAGCAATACCTGAAAAACCAACGAATGTTACATGGACTGACGACCAATGGAAGGCTATCTATGCAAGTGGCCAGGATACACTTGTGTCTGCAGCTGCGGGTTCTGGGAAAACAGCTGTACTAATTAACCGTATGATTGAAAAGGTCATAGCCATAGAGAATCCAATTAACGTAGATGAGCTGCTAGTTGTAACCTTTACTAATGCCTCTGCAGCAGAGATGCGTCATCGAATGGCTGAGGCGCTTGAAAAAGCAATTGCAGAAAACCCTACTTCCAATCATTTAAGACGTCAGCTAAGCCTAGTTAATAAAGCGCAAATTTCAACATTACATTCGTTCTGCCTAGCCATTGTAAAACAGTATGCCTATCTATTAGACATCGATCCAGGCTTTCGTATTGCTAATGAGGCAGAGGTTGCCTTGTTAAGGGATGATATTTTAGCAGATGTACTTGAAGCTGCTTACGATTCTGAGGATGAGGTACAAGTTCAAGCAATCTTTCGTTTAGTTGATAGTTTTACATCGGATCGTGATGATCAAGCCATCGAAACGTTAATTAGCAAGCTTTATGATACATCTCGTGTTCATGCAGAGCCGAAAAAATGGTTGGATAGTCTTCCTAAAACATATGAGTTAGCGGAGGATGTGACCATTGATGATTTAGAGTTGTCGAAATATGTGAAATTAACTGTAAAGCATAGTCTTGAAGAAGCATTCGTGTTAATTTCTGAATTGCGAGCAATAACATTACAGCCAACAGGACCAGCTGCCTATGCTGAAACGGCAGAAATTGATTTTGCGATGATTCAGGAAGGAATTCGTATTAGCCGTGAGGGAAAATGGGAGGAGCTCTTTGAGTATTTTGCCACTGTTAAATGGTCAACGTTAAAGCGAGTGTCCAAGGATGCTTTAGTAGATGTGGAGTTACAGGAGCTTGCAAAGAAAAAGCGAGAAACTGCTAAAAAAATTGTTAATAAAATAAAAGAAACCTATTTTGTTAGAACGCCTGCCCGCCTGCTAGAGGAAATTCGTCTAATGGCTCCAACAATTGGCACATTAGTTGGACTGACAAATTTGTTTAGTGAACAGTTTCGTCTAGCAAAATTAGAGCGTGGAATTATAGATTTCTCAGATTTAGAGCATTTTGCACTTCGAATTTTAACAGAGGAAGTAAGTGGAGATTTACAGCCATCACCAGTTGCATTGGATCTAAAAAAGCGCTTTAAAGAAGTACTTGTGGATGAATATCAGGATAGTGCGACACGTTGCTAATTGAAAAGATTAGCCACTAGCATATTTGCTAGGAGAACTAAGAAATCAGATGAGTCGAATGATGAGGTAACGCTCTGAAAGGCTCGACCTAATCCTCCGAATAGCATCAGCATAGGCAATTATGAAGGTGTTATAAGCTCGGTGAAGTCAGTTGAATATCACCCTAATTACAGGAAAGCGGAGTGGAGGCACTTTGTGTGGTAGATAGACTGGGGTTCTATAAAAATACTCATGGTTAGAATGTAGGGAACAACACTTCCTACTGACGAAATTCCGAATGTACGGCTCTAGAGGTATAGGTATTCGAAAGGGTACACCAACTTATTGTTGGGTTAGTGAGGTGGAGTAAGATTTGTCTTTATGAAACACCTTATAGTGTTACAGGCACTATCCAGCTAACAGGGTTAGAGGAATGACTTAAAGGTATTAGATGTACAGATATGATTTCTTGGAACGTGGTAAGCTGGCTACGTGGAGAGATTGCACTCGTTGAAGCGGTATGAGGGAAAACGTCTATAGTATAACCTCATTTTAAGCACAGTGAAAGTGATGGCACAGTACCAGTGAAGCCGTGATAATAAGCGGTGGAGGGATAGCCATTAGTCAATTTATGAATAACTAAAACATTACTTTATACTATCAGGTTCTCGTATGACTAAAAGAAATGCAATCGCCAAAAGAAGTAATAAAGTGGTGAGAGTATTGACTGAAACAGCAAACAAGAAAGTTTTAAAACGACAGTCCTTACGAAACAATGAATATTACGATATGCAACAAACCTTAGATGACCTTTACAAAGCAAGTCAAATGAACAAACGCTTTAAAAATCTGTATGAATTGATTATTAATAGAGAAAATATTTTACTGGCATATCGAAATATCGAGAAAAACAAGGGTTCTTTCACCAAAGGTATTAATGAATCGACAATCGTTACTATCGGAGAAAAAGACCCGAACGCATTAATTGATTATGTCAGAAAAAGACTTGAAAACTTCATACCACACAAAATAAGAAGAAAAGAAATACCAAAAGCTAATGGAGGGATTCGACCACTCGGCATTCCGACAATCGAAGACCGAATCATTCAACAATGTATTAAACAAATTCTAGAGCCAATATGCGAAGCGAAATTCCATAATCACAGTTACGGTTTTCGACCGAACAGAGGAACTTTACATGCATATTCTAGAGCAGTAACATTAGCAAACATCAACAAACTGCACTATGTGGTTGATATTGACATCAAAGGTTTCTTCGATAACGTCAATCATGGCAAACTTCTTAAACAAATGTGGTCAATGGGTATCCAGGATAAAAAAGTTCTCTCAATCATAAGTAAACTACTGAAAGCAGAAATTGTAGGAGTAGGAACACCTAATAAAGGGACTCCTCAAGGTGGTATTTTATCACCGCTACTATCTAATATTGTGCTAAACGAATTAGATTGGTGGATAAGTAATCAGTGGGAAACGTTTGAAACACAGAAAAACTATGAGCGTAAAAGAATTATTGGTGGCAAGGTTAGACTTGATAGGTCAGTGAAATATAGTACCTTAAAAAGAGCCACAAGCTTGAAAGAAATGTTCATTTGCTTCAGAAGTGCCCAAACTCAATGCAACAATTCTAGGGCTTCATAACTTCTATCAGCAAGCAACGATGGTAACGAAAGATTTTAGTGAAATTGCATTTTCAGTCAAACGAACCTTATATAACAGCTTGAAGAAAGTTTCATCGGATAAAGGTGAGCCAAGTACGTACTACAAGAAACATTTCAAAGATTATCTTGGCAAGAAAAAGATATTCGTTGCGAAAGTAGCGATATTCCCTATCGATGGAATCAAACACAAAAGTCCAACAAACTTTACGCAAGAAATCAATAATTATACAGTTGAAGGTAGAAGTCTGATTCATAAAAAGCAAAAATCAGTATCAGAAGAAGTTGTAAAGTATCTCATGAAAAATCCTGTAATCAATCGTAGTATTGAATACAACGACATCGTATTTCTAAATACATTGCTCAAAAAGGGGTTTGCTTGATCACAGGAGAAGCACTCATCCTGAAAAATATGGAATTACATCACATCGTTCCGAAGGCAAAAGGTGGAAACGATAAGTATGACAACTTAGTTTTTATAACGAAAGAAGCCCATAAACTGATTCATGCCACAACAGAAGACATAATTAATAAATACCTTCAAATGTTAGAGTTAACAAAACAAAGTTTGGACAAAGTAAATAAACTTCGTGTTAAAGCTGGAAATAAAGTATTAGTTTAAAGATTCATAATTGATGGAACGCCGTATGAGAGGAAACTCTCACGTACGGTGTGAATGGGGGGAAAAGCTGGAGATGACCTCAAAGGCTTACCTATCCATATCAAATATGCTCCAAGAAACAATTTTACAGCTTGTGAAAACAGGTGAAGAGCTAGATGGAAATCTCTTTATGGTGGGAGACGTCAAACAAAGTATCTATCGCTTCCGTTTAGCAGAACCAAAGCTCTTTATGCGCAAATATGGGGAATTTATGGAGACGCCTGATACGACTGGTATGCGCATTGATTTAAATGCAAACTTCCGAAGTCGGAAAGAGGTATTAAACGCTACAAACTATATTTTTGCACAGATTATGGGTGAGCGTGTTGGGGAAATTTTGTATGATGAAAAGGCCTCATTAAAACCAGCGGCTCCTTATGATGATAGGGAGGTGCCTGTAGAGCTTGTTATTATGCATCCCCCTTTGGAAGAGGAGCTGGAAGAAGAATCAGAGGATATAACAACAGAAGAAGCCTCAGAGCTAGAAGAATTAAAAAATTCACAGTATGAGGCTCGATTTATTATTGATCGTATTCGGCAGATGATGGAGGATGGAACGACTGTTTTCGATACCAAAACAAAGACTGAACGTCCGTTAAAATATAGTGATATAGTGATTTTAATGCGCTCAATGACTTGGTCAACGGACTTAGTAGAAGAATTTAAGCTTGCTGGAATTCCACTCTATGCAGAGTCCTCTAAAGGTTATTTTGATGCGTTAGAGGTTATGATTATGCTGAATGTACTGAAGGTCATCGATAATCCCTATCAGGATATTCCATTAGCCTCTGTACTCCGTGCTCCTTTTGTTGGCTTAACCGAAAATGAGCTGGCGAAAATTCGGTTAGCGGATACTAAGGCTCCATTTTATGATGCATTAAGGCAATTTATTCGCAGTGAAGGGCATGGTGTACAATCTGTCACATTTGAGAAGCTGCAACGTTTTATGCTGGCATTTGAGAACTGGCGAGATTTAGCACGCCGTGGCTCGCTGTCTGATTTAATTTGGAAAATTTACTTAGATACACATTATTATGAGATGGTTGGTGCCATGCCGAATGGCAAACAGCGTCAGGCTAATCTACGAATTTTACATGATCGAGCTTTAATGTATGAACAAACTGCTTTTAGAGGACTATTTCGTTTTTTACGCTTTATTGATCGAATGCGTACACGTGGAGATGACTTAGGAACAGCCAAATCCATCGGAGAAAAAGATGATGTTGTGCGTCTTGTTACGATTCACTCTTCAAAGGGATTAGAGTATCCAGTAGTATTCGTTGCTGGGATGGGCAGACCATTTAATAAAATGGATTTCCATCTACCTTATTTATTCGATCAAGATTTTGGTCTTGCTGTAAAGGCAATTGATCCAGATAACCGTATTATGTATACATCCTTACCATTTCTAGCATTGAAGGAGAAAAAAGAACTGGAAATGCGTGCGGAGGAAATGCGTGTATTATACGTAGCGATGACACGTGCAAAGGAGCGATTAATCTTAATAGGCTCAGTGAAAAATTGGAGTAAAACACGTGACAATTGGCAGGATGCACAAAGTCTATCCTTGGATGTTCCACTACAGGAGTATTTACGAGCAAGGGCAAATAGCTACTTCGATTGGGTAGGTCCTGCCGTTGCAAGACATGATGATTTTGTATCCATTGCTACAACATCATATCAACCATTGGATGATGTCTCACATTGGTGGATACGTCCGATTAAAACTAGTCATTATATGTACGATATACATGCGATAAAAAATGAGGGGCAACAATTATTTGAAACGCCAGAGGATGAAGCCGTGCTGACAACAATTACGACACGCTTTCAAGCGCAGTATCCTTTTCAAAAATCCACACAGAAGCGTTCAAAAACATCTGTCAGTGAAATTAAACGTTTGGAAAATTTGCAACGGCAAAATGAGCCTGAATATTATTTTACTTCACCTACTAAGCAGCAAGCGACATCCATTGCACCAAGACCAACCTTTTTACAGCAACAACAGCTCACAGGTGCAGAAATAGGAACAGCCATTCATACGGTTATGCAGCATATACCTCAAAATGGTTTTCTGAATCTCCAAGAGGTACAGGAGTTTGTTGCTAATTTAGTGACAAGGCAGCTGCTGACAGAGACTGAGGGACAAATGGTTTCTGAAGAGAAAATATTTAATTTCTTTACAACAGAGATTGGACAGCGCTTAAAAAAAGCACGACAACTCAGAAGAGAAATGCCGTTTACCATTAGTAGAGTAGATGAGGATGGTGATGCTCAAATTGTACAAGGTATAATTGATTGCTTATTTGAAGATGAAAATGGTAATTGGGTGTTGCTAGATTATAAGACAGACCGTATTCAATCTCATTTTGCGGAGGAGCCAGCGTTATCGAAGGAATTATTAGGACGATATGGTGTTCAGCTAAAAGTTTATAGTGAAGCGATTGAATCGATCCTTCAGATTCAAATTAGTGAAAAAGTATTGTACTTATTTGACATTGAACGATCCATACATGCGTAGACAAGACCATTGCAGTGAACAGAGCTTTTCTAACAGGGAGAGGCTCTGTCTCACTACAGTGTAAAAAGAAAGAGGAGGTTATGTTGTGGATTTCAAACCGACAATGTTGCAGGAGCGTATTGCAACATTAGATATTTTACGTGGTATTAGTTTGTTAGGGATTTTACTCGTTAATATGTTTGCTTTTTATTTACCGATGCCCTATATTGACCTAGCATCATGGTTTACAACACCATCAGATATCGTTTGGCAGCAAAATTTAGATATTTATGTACAGAGCAGCTTTTATCCCCTATTTGCAATGTTATTTGGCTATGGACTCGCTATGCAATGGAGAAAAGCACAGAGCCGTCAGCAAAACTTTTATACGATAGGGCTGCGACGACTTTCGGTCTTATTTTTATTTGGACTGCTGCATGCTTTGTTACTCTGGTGGGGCGATATTTTAATGATGTATGCTTTTTGTGGCGTGTTTTTATTATTATTACTACGTCTTCAGTCAGTCTGGTTAGTGACAATTAGTGTGATTATTAATGGTGTTTTCCAAGCCTTTATGTTATTTGTTGTAGGATTTATTCATCTTGATACAAAGGTCGATGAGTATTTAAATATTACATCCGTTGAGAAAGCAATAACGGCTTATGGTACTGGTAATTGGATTGATGCCTTTATGCAGCGTTTAACTGATTTATCGATTCAAGCAGGTATCGGAATGTGGTTTGTCTCTTTATTTACAATTTTACCGTATATGCTATTAGGTGCTGCAGCGTCCAAATGGCGTTTAGTGGAGAGAGCAAGAGAACTGAAGTGGCTATGGCTGACTTTAGCGGTAAGTGGGTTGGCAATTGGTATATTTGTGAAAAGTTTGCCTGTTATGTTTACGCGTACGTATCTTTTTGATTACTTAAAGGTTTACATAGGAGGTCCGATTTTATCTATCGGTTATATAGGGCTTATTGTATTACTTTGCTTACTTCCTGTTGTTCCAAAGCTATTAAGCCCCTTTGCAAAAATTGGACGAATATCGTTAACAATGTACATACTTCAATCGGTTATTGGAACGATTTTATTTTATCAATTTGGATTTGGCTGGTATGGGAAAGTAAGTGTAGCAACGGGAGTGTTAATTGCACTAGGCATAATTATTGTGGAAATGATACTAGCAGAAATTTGGCTAACGAAATGGAGACAAGGTCCTTTAGAAGCGATTTGGCGTAAATTAACATATAAAATAAAATTGAATGAAGGTTAAGTATTTTCTGCTTCGATAGCATAAAGTATGAAGAATTAACAACAATAAAAATTGTTATCGCAAAAGTAAGGCAATTTCTATCATATTGTTGTATTATGTAGAAAAAAGAAGGAGCTCTTTAAATCATGAAAATTTTATCGTTTAAATTAGGTGGACATGTTAGTTTTGGACCGAAAGTAAAAAAAGAAGAAGCGGTATGGGATGTGCTCGCTATTCAAAATGAACTTCAAGTTCTCCCTTCTTTTTCCAGTTCGATTGTGGATGGCATTGCGTTAGGCTTTGATTTCGTTGAACAGATTCGTAAATTAGTAGAAGCGGCTGAAAAATCAGACCGTGCAGAAAGCTTTAAACGTGAATTTACAGTGATAGAATGGTTATCACCAATTCCACGTACACCAAAAAATATTATGTGTGTTGGTAAAAACTATGATGAGCATGCAAAAGAAATGGGTGCAGAGGCAGCACCAACAGATTTAATGATATTTACAAAATCTCCAACGGCAATTGCGGCTGATGGTCAAACAATTTCGATTCACGCAGATCTTTCTTCGAAACTAGATTATGAAGGTGAGCTTGCTATTGTTATTGGTAAACGTGGTAAAAATATACCGAAAAACTTAGCATATGATTATGTATTTGGCTACACAATTGCTAACGATATTACAGCTCGTGATTTACAAGAAAAACATAAGCAATTTTTCTTAGGAAAAAGCTTAGATGGAACTTGCCCACTTGGACCATACCTTGTGACGAAAGATGAGATTCCAAATCCACAAGATTTAACAGTTGTCACAAAAGTGAATGATGAAGTGCGTCAAAATGGCTCAACAAAGGATATGATGTTCTCTGTAGAAGCGCTCGTATCCATTTTATCTCAACATGTAACATTAGAGCCAGGTGATGTTATTTTAACAGGTACGCCAGCTGGTGTTGGTAAAGGCATGAATCCGCCACAATTTTTAAAGGCAGGAGATACTGTAAAAGTATCGATTCAAGGCATTGGTACATTAGTAAATCATTTTGAATAATTTATTCGAATCCGCGTGAGTTTTTGCTCCGCGGATTTTTAAGTATATTATGTGAACACTATTGTAATGTTTGAAACCCTTTCCATCACATGATAGGATAGAATTTGATAGAAAAAAGAATATGAGGTGAAAGAAAATGAGTTTTTTAATAAGAACAGATTTGCATATTACAACTTGGGTGGTTGCTATTGTCATTTTTTTAATTGCTTCATTTATGGGCAATAAGTCAAAGGGCTTACATATGACATTACGTTTATTCTACATTTTAATTATCATTACTGGACTCATACTATTTAATGAGGGAAGAAGTTTTGGCATGGGTATGCTTTATGGCTTTAAATTCCTTGGTGGTATTTTAGTAATTGGTATGATGGAAATGGTATTAGTTCGCCAAAAGAAAAATAAATCAACAGTTATGTTCTGGATCTTATTTGCTATATTCCTATTCATCACATTGTTCCTAGGCTTTAAGCTGCCAATGGGTCAAGATTTCTTAGCATAATCCTTGTAAAAGTCGTGAAGTTTTCGCTTCCCGGCTTTTATTTTTTGTAGAATGGTTATAGAGCTTCGTGGCTGCTCGGGTAGAGTGTAGAATTGCTCAGGTATATCGAAGAACCGCTCAGGTAGAATGACGAACTGCTCAGGTTTACCGAAGAATTGCTCGGGTAGAGCGAGACATTGCTCAGGTTTACCGAAGAACCGCTCGGGTAGACTGTAGAACTGCTCAGCTTCCCCAATAACGGGCATCAAAAGGAAAAGTTGACACCTTTTTGCCGTAATTCATTTTGCATTTTCGGAAAATATTTTGAAATGATAGCGACGTGACTGTTTTATTTGGTAAAATGACGATGGATTGGTTTGAAAGAGAGGGAATGAAAGTGAAATTCAAGAAGTGGATAAGTGCAACAGCTGCAACGCTTTTACTAGCAACTTCATTAATAAGTGCAGCACCAATAGCACATGCTGATGAAATGTCGACAAGAACGATTGCAGAAGAAAGCATCTATGATTTACTCGTTGACCGTTTCTTTAATAGTTCGAGCACTAACGATTTTGATACAAATACGCAAGACCCTTCAAAGTTTGCAGGTGGTGATTTTACAGGTCTACAAGATAAGCTGAATTTCATTGGCGAAATGGGCTATACGATTGTTTCTATTGGTCCTATTTTTTCTACAGAGAAATACGATGGATCAATGCCAACAAGCTATTCGACAATCGAGCGTCATTTTGGGATATCAGAAGAATTTCAAAGTGTTATAGAGGCCTATAAAGCAAAAAATATGGCTATCATGGTTGATTTTCCACTCAATAATGTAAGTCCAAATCATGAATGGGCAAAAGATTCTGCGAAACAAGATTGGATTGCTTCTACAAATAATGGTCAAGTACAGTGGGACTTAACGAACAAAGAGGTGCAGGACGCGCTTATTAAATCAGCAACAGACTTTGTCTCTACATATGATATTGGCGGAATCCGTCTAACAAATATTGCAGACGCTGATACAGCATTTATCAATGATGTAATAGCTGCATTAAAAGATGCGAAAAAGTCTCTCTATGTCATTTCAAATGAAGCAAGTGATGCCAATTTTGATGCAAGCTTTTCACCATCAACTGCTGATATTTACCGTAATATTTTTAAAAATGTTGATATGGATTCGTCCAAACTAATGGAGCCTATTACAGGTGAGAAACCTACACAAATTATGGTGGATTCGTTAGAAACGCACCGTTTTACTTTCGATTCTGCAAATGAAAATATGTTCCCACCGACTCGATTAAAAATGGCAATGGGTGCTTTATTTATGCTACCAGGGATTCCAGTTGTGCAATATGGTACAGAAATTGCAATGAACGGTGAAGCGAAGCCAGATACACATCAAATCTTCAATTTTAAAACAGATGAAGAACTCATCGATTATATTAAAAATGTCCAATCATTACGCAATAAATCAGCTACATTACGTAAAGGTGATTTTGAAATCATCACTAATGAAAATGGTTTACTAGTGTTTACACGTACATCTGATGAAGAGAAGTGGGTCATTATGGTCAACAATACGGGTAAAACACAGCGTGTGGATTTAACACCAGCCCAGCTAGGCGAAGGTAAAATGCTAAATGGTATTTTACATGAAGAGAAAGTCCGTATTAATGAAAAGGATGTTTATCCAGTTATTTTAGATCGTGAAATGGTGGAGATTTATCAGGTTAAAAATGATGAAGGATTCAATATACCTTATATGATAGCACTTGGATTAGTGTGGGTAATATTTATAGGGTTTGTCTTTGTAATTATTAAACGTGGTAAAGTACGACGTCAGGAGCAGGAAGTTCAATAAAAAATTGTAAACCCCTCTACACAGTTTGTCTGTGTAAAGGGGTTTTTGTCTTAAGCATGATAGCTTTTATTCGTAAAGAAGATGGCAATTGTACCTGGTCCTACGTGTGAGCCGATAGCTGAACCAATCATTGTTACTTGTATGTCTTTAGGAGAAAATCTTTCTTGAATGGCGGCTTTTACGTCGCTTGCAAAAGCTTCATCATCACTATGGCTGATACCAACAACTTTCTCAGAGAAATTTTCACCGCGCTCTTGCATTAATTCTAACATGCGAGCAATTGCTTTTTTGCGTCCGCGCGTTTTTTCAATGGGTACAAGCTTGCCATCTTCTACATTTAAAATTGGCTTAATACTAAGAAGCCCACCTAAAAACGCACTTGCCTTGGATACACGCCCACCTTTGGCAAGATAATCTAAATCCTCTACTGTAAAAAGGTGCTCCATTTGAGGGGCTAGGGCAGTAATTCTAGCTTCGGTGTCCTCTAATGAAGCTCCTAAGTTTCGAAGACGAACCGCTTCTTCGACTACTAGCCCATGACCTAATGAAGCACATTTAGAGTCAATGATCGCCAATTTAAGTGATGGATATTGCTCTTGTACTTGATTGCGAATCATGACAGCAGTACTATAGGTGCCAGATAATTCTGATGAAAAGGCGATATAAATTCCTGACTCCTCATTTTTTGCTAGACTTTCAAAGTGCTTAAGAAAAAGCTCTGGTGATACTTGTGATGTTTTTGGGCGGGCGCCTTGACGAATAGCATTGTAAATCTCTTTTGAATCAATTGACACGACATCATCATATTCATTGTTGTTCAAATGCACTCGTAATGGCAAAAGAACGATTTCATTCTCTTCGTAGTAAGACTTTGGCAGATCACATCCGCTATCAGTAAATATCTTCATCATTTTGTCCCCCTACATTCATTTTTTCACTTTAATTTGAGTTACCCTAGTATTTTAATAAATAGACTAACATTGAGGTCTATAGAGTACATGTTTGTGTGAAAAATTCCCTGAAAAAAATTTAAAACTTACTAACTATGATAATTTTAAGCGTTCAATGAGTATTTTAGCAATACCGTCATCATTATTGGATGTTGTAATTTCATTGGCAATATTTTTTAAAGTCGCAATCCCATTACCCATTGCTACACCAAGCCCAGCATACTCAATCATTTCTAGATCATTATCTTCATCACCGAATGCGATAATCCGATCGCGTGGTATTCCTAAATCCTTTGCGACGTGTGCAATTCCTACTGCTTTATTTAAGCCGCGTCGAACAATCTCAATAATATGAAGTGGCGCACCCCAGCGACGATGCTCAATAACCTCTGCATGTACAGCCTGCAAATGATCACGGATAATCATCGAGTTTACTTCATTTGCTTGAATCAGAAGGCTTGTTGGATTTTCTAATAAGTGGATATAGAGATCACCAAGCGTAATTTTTGGATTCCCCATATTAAATATATTTAATATCCGTTCATCCTCTGTATGCACGTAAATATCATCCTTTACTTCAGCAATAATATTTTCGTATTCATAGGTATTTATCGAATCAACGACATCATGTACAACCCCTAAATCGATTGGCGTATGCACAGTCTGCCATGCAGCATTTTTTGGATGATGGACGTAAGCACCATTAAAATTTACGATAGGTGTTGTCAGGCCAAGCTCATGATAGTAGATATCACTTGCTCGATATGGTCGGCCAGTAGCAATCATAACCTGGTGACCCTGTTCCTTTGCCTGCAATAATGTTTTTTTCGTTTTTGCTGAAATTTGCTGTTGATCAGTTAATAAAGTACCGTCTAAATCTAAAACGATTAAATGAGGTTTCATAGCTCGTTGCCCCTTTCCTATAGTTTGAATAGTATCTCTTTGTTATCCATTCGTCAAAATTTTGTCACAGTGAAAAAAGTTTGCTAACATAAAGAAGAGACAAAAGTTGGGAGTGACAAAAATGATTGTAGAAAAAGAAATGTGGGGAAATATTCCATTATTGCATATACATAATGAACATATGAATGAAGAAACCCCCGTCGTAATTTTCTTACATGGCTTTATGAGTGCGAAAGAACATAACTTACATTATGCATATCAATTAGTAAATAAAGGGGTGCGTGTCCTATTACCGGATGCTAAATTCCATGGTGATCGGAGCGAGGGTCTAAATGAGATACAAATGAATAACCATTTTTGGAATATCGTTCTAAATTCTATTCATGAGATAGAACAATTATATAATGGATTAAAGGATAAACATTTATTAGTACATGATAAAATTGGTATTGCTGGTACGTCAATGGGAGGGATTGTCACTTCTGGCTGCTTAAAACGCTATGGGTGGATACAAACTGCGGCAGTATGTATGGGAGCTCCAGGCTTTGTAAAATTAGGTGAATACCAATTACAGCAGTTTGCTAAAAGTGGGGTGCAATGGCCAATGTCAGAGGAAGAAATACAGCAGGCTAATGAGCTTCTTGCCACTTATGATGTCACACGAACACCAGAAAAATTTGCACATCGTCCAGTGCTATTTTGGCATGGAGAAATGGATAAAACAGTCCCTTTTAAAGAAACGTATGATTTTTATTTATCTTTGCGCAAATACTATGAGGCAAACCCTGAAGATCTAAAATTTATTGCAGATAAAAAGGCAGGGCATGCTGTGTCGCGAGAGGGCATGTTAGCAGCAACTGAATGGCTTGCGCAGCATTTGGCATAATAAGATGCATCTGCTATGATAAAGTTAACACTATGGTGAAAGGAGAAATGAAATGGATCAAGATATGAAAGATAGCATGTTAGGTGCACTAGAGAATGTAATTGACCCTGAGCTTGGTATTGATATTGTAAACTTAGGTTTAGTATATGATGTAGAATTAGATGATGAGGGTGCTGCAATTGTTACAATGACATTAACTTCTATGGGGTGCCCGCTTGGACCAGTTATTGTGGACCAAGTTAATACAGCTTTAGGTGAACTTCCAGAAGTAAAATCCACGAATGTCAATATTGTATGGAACCCACCTTGGTCAAAAGATAAAATGTCACGCTATGCCAAAATGGCTTTAGGTGTTCGATAATATCAATTTCGCCTTGGCGTAATTGTATCTGCCGCTATGTTTTCGCTACAGAAAACATTTGTAGCAGTCGCTTCGCTTTCGCTACTGAAAACATTTGCTGAATGAAGATAAATAAATCCCCGCTTATAACGGTAAGCGGGGATTTAACATGTAACGAATTAATCGATACGGCATATTTGCAATGGACAATTCTCACAGGCAATTTCATCCTTCAAAAATTGTAAATCGTGTATGGTAATATAGCCTTTATCAAAAGATAGAATATTATGCTTTTTTAAATCATTGAGCATGCGATTAATCATTTCTCGGCTCGTTCCACACAAATTTGCAATTTCAGTATTGGTTAAAGGGCAATCGATAATAATTGTATCATTTTCTAAGGGTTTGCCGTAGGTATTCGAAAGTCGAATTAAGGTTGAAAATAAAGCGCCTTTTTTACCATTTAACACTAAATCGCGTAAACGACTTTGATGTTTTAAATTTTCTGCCTGCAGCCACTTCATATATTCCAGCATAAAAGCAGGTTGTTCTACTAATAAGAGCTCTAACGATTTACGGCTTAAAACATATAGCGTAGAATGCTCTAAAACCTTTGCAGTCATAGAATTATAGGATAGATTACAAAATAATGAACCCTCTCCAATAATACTGTCAGGGCCACAAATCCGAATGGTTAATTCCTTACCGCTCTCCGTTTCTTGGCTAATTGACACAACTCCTGTTTTAATATAGTAGATTTCCTTCGCACGTTCACCCTCTAAAAAAATTTTATTCCCTTTATTCACTTTGATAAATACTCCGTGCTTTTGGAAAAGCTCAAGAATTTTCTCATGCATATTATCCATTAATACCATATCTTCAACACATCGCTTTCTTTTTGTAATAATTGGCTATTATCACAAAAGAATGGTGAATTTCGATACAAAAACTAAGAAACATACTATTATTATAACGTAAATTTCCATTTTTAAGTGTAAATTTTTAGCGCTTTTTCTTTGCCATGTTTTATTGATTCATGTAAAATAAAGTTAGTCAAAAAAGGTCAAACATTTTTATAGTTAAAAGAATGGGTATAGAAATTATGCTGAACATTATTGAAAAGGAGAGCTAAATATGCAGTTTCAACAAACAGATAACAAAAAGCCTTTAGAGCAATTTGGACGAAATTTAATTGAAGAAGTTAAAAACGGCAAAATGGACCCAGTTATTGGTCGTGATGAGGAAATTCGCAATGTTATTCGTATTTTAACGCGTAAAACAAAAAATAATCCTGTATTAATTGGTGAACCTGGCGTTGGGAAGACAGCTATTGTTGAGGGGTTAGCACAACGAATTGTAAAAGGTGATGTACCTGAGGGGTTAAAAGAATGCGTCTTATATGAGCTTGATATGAGTGCTCTTATTGCTGGAGCAAGTTATAGAGGGCAATTTGAGGAGCGCTTAAAGGGCGTTTTGAAGGAAGTAAAGGAATCTGAAGGACAGATTATTTTATTTATTGATGAAATTCATACCATTGTAGGTGCTGGGAAAACAGATGGGGCAATGGATGCTGGAAATATGCTGAAACCAATGCTTGCACGAGGTGAGCTTCATTGTATCGGTGCTACAACATTAGACGAATATCGAATGTATATTGAAAAAGATCCAGCTTTAGAGCGACGCTTCCAACAAGTGCTTGTGCGTGAGCCTTCGATAGAAGATACAGTTTCCATTTTACGTGGTCTTAAGGAGCGCTTTGAGCTGCATCATGCGGTACGTATCCATGACCGTGCTATTGTAGCAGCGGCGGAGCTTTCAAATCGTTATATTACAGAGCGTTTCCTACCTGATAAAGCCATTGATTTAATTGATGAAGCATGTGCCATGATTCGAACTGAAATAGATTCTATGCCTCAGGAATTGGATGCAGTGACTCGTCGTATTATGCAGCTAGAAATTGAGGAGCAAGCGCTGCGCAAAGAAAAAGACGAGGCAAGTAAAAAACGTTTAGAGCAGCTACGGGGGGAGGTAACAAAGCTCAAGGAATCATCGGATGGCATGCGCAAACAATGGGAAGCAGAAAAAGAAGCATTACATGGTATTCAAAAGAAACGAGAAAAATTAGACAAATATCGCCGTGATTTAGATGAGGCGGAAAGCAAATATGATTTAAACAAAGCTGCCGAATTACGTCATGGGAAAATACCTACCCTAGAAAAAGAAATTCAAGAAATGGAGAAACAGTTAGAGAGTGGTACAGAATCACGCATCTTACGTGAAGAAGTAACGGCTGATGAAATTGCATCTATTGTTTCTCGCTGGACAGGTATACCAGTAACGAAATTAGTGGAAGGTGAGCGTGAAAAGTTATTGCGCTTAAAAGATACATTGCACGAGCGTGTCGTTGGACAAGATAATGCTGTTCAGCTTGTTACAGAAGCGGTATGGCGTGCTAGAGCAGGTATTAAGGACCCACATCGTCCAATTGGCAGCTTTTTATTCCTTGGACCAACAGGTGTTGGTAAAACCGAGCTTGCCAAGGCATTAGCGGCACAGTTGTTTGATTCAGAGGATCATTTTATTCGTATTGATATGAGTGAATATATGGAGAAACATAGCGTATCTCGACTTGTAGGTGCACCTCCAGGCTATGTTGGCTATGAGGAGGGAGGACAATTAACGGAGGCTGTTCGCCGTAACCCGTATTCCGTTGTCCTACTAGACGAAATTGAAAAAGCACACCCAGATGTAGCAAATATTTTATTGCAAATTTTAGATGATGGTCGCATTACAGATAGCCAAGGTCGTATGGTTAACTTTACAAACACTGTAGTGATTTTAACTTCTAATATTGGCTCAAGCTATTTAATGGAGGCGCAAGAAGATGCAGCAGTTGAAGATTTAGTGATGGCCGCATTGCGTCAGCACTTTAAACCAGAGCTGTTAAATCGTATGGATGATATCATTATGTTCCACGCACTTTCAGATGAACATTTTACTGCCATTGCTTGGAAATATGTTGAACAGCTTGTCAAACGAGTGGCAGAGCAGGAAATTACTTTACAGGTGGATGAAGAAGTAATTGACTGGGTTGTCCAACAGGGGGCAGATGCGCAATTCGGTGCAAGACCATTAAAACGCTTTGTTCAACGTTATATAGAAACAGCCGTAGCGAAGGAATTACTACGTGGTGAGGTATTACCAGGAGAAACATTGCATATTAGAATGCACGATGGACAATGTGCCGTTGAAAAATAAACAAGAAAAAACCTGTTTCATTTTACGTAAACAGGTTTTTTCTTGTTAAATTAATGATGGTCTGCTGCTTCTGGTACTGGATCGTTTGGCAAAATTGCACCAATAATGAAAACTAAGATAGAGAATACAACTGAAAGGATTGCACCTGTTTTAAAATCAAATGGTGCACCAAGTACAGAGCTTACTACGTAGTTTAACATTGATACTAGTAGGAATGACCATATGAATGTTACGATATATTGCATTAATTTCACCTCAACCGAACTTTTTATATCATAAAGTTTTACTACATATTCATTATCATATCATAACATAAATCGAAAAAAAAAGAATCTTTTCTGTGAAACATGGCGAAATTGTCACAACAATTATTTGGAAATTTTTAGTAGTAGTTATTCATTGTGTTCAAATAATGAAAGGGTTGCTTATTAAAAGCCTTCTTATCCTCTTTAATGTGGGAAAGTGCTCAATACAGAGGTCACTTAGCTCAAAAATATAGATGAACCAATCAATGAGAGAAACACAATCAAAAATAAGGATTAAACGCTCAGAAAAGAGCTCACTGCGCTCCATAGAAAGGACAAGCCGTTCAATTAAGTGCTAACCACATCAATCCATTCAAACTACCTTCCAGAACCTTCAAAGACATAGGGGCAATGGACATTAATTTTAATTCATCTTGCACCCTTCCTTCATTATGAGTTATAATTATGACCAGTTACTAATAATTGATAGTAAGAAAGCAGAGGGGTTGCTAAATGAACGCTGGTATTATAGGAATAGGTAAATATGTTCCAGAGAAGGTAATGACAAATTTTGATTTAGAAAAAATTATGGATACCTCAGATGAATGGATTCGAACTCGTACAGGGATCGAAGAGCGTCATTTTGCCGCAGACAATCAGGAAACTTCAGATTTAGCAGTTGCTGCTGCAAAAGAGGCTATTGCAAATGCCGGTATTACACCTGAAGAAATCGGTTTAATCCTAGTAGCAACAGTAACACAAGACCAAACATTTCCAAGTGTAGCATGTATGGTTCAGGAGCAAATTGGTGCAGTGAATGCAGCAGCGATGGACCAGGCTGCAGCTTGTGCAGGATTTATATATAGTTTAGTGACAGCAAAGCATTTTGTAGAGTCAAATGCTTATAAATATGTCTTAGTAGTAGGTGTTGAAAAGCTATCAAAGGTAATTGACTGGAATGATCGTAATACAGCTGTGTTATTCGGTGATGGAGCAAGTGCAGCGATAGTTGGACCAGTATCGGAAGGCAGAGGCATACTATCGTTTGAGCTTGGTGCAGATGGTACAGGAGGGAAAAATCTGTATTTAACACAGCAAGATACAATTGCCATGAATGGTCGAGAAGTGTTTAAATTTGCTGTGCGCCAGATGGGTGAGTCTGCTGTTAATGTTCTTGATAAAGCGGGCTTAACAAAAGAAGATGTAGACTTCTTAGTGCCGCATCAGGCAAATATTCGAATTATGGAGTCTGCTCGTGAGCGACTGGAGCTACCGGCTGAGAAAATGTCAAAAACCATTCATAAATATGGTAATACTTCAGCAGCATCCATTGGGATTTCCTTGGTAGAAGAGCTTGAAGCAGGTAAGATTAAAGATGATGATTTATTAGTACTTGTTGGATTTGGCGGCGGTTTAACATGGGGCGCTGTTGCATTGCGATGGGGAAAATAATAACGAAAAATGCTTGAGGGGAGTAAGACAATGAGTAAACGACGAGTAGTAATTACAGGAATTGGCGCAGTTACACCACTAGGAAATAGCATCGAAGAAACATGGGCTAATATTAAAGCTGGGAAATCAGGCATTGGCGAATTAACACGTTTAAATAAAGATTTATTCGCAGCAAAAATTGCCGCTGAAGTGAAAGATTTTGATATTGAAAAATATATTGATCGTAAAGAAGCTCGTAAAATGGACCGCTTTACACATTATGCCCTTGCAGCGTCTATCATGGCAATGGAAGATGCACAATTAACAATCGATGAGGAGCTAGCACCTCGTGCAGGTGTTTGGATTGGCTCTGGTATCGGTGGTATGGAGACATATGAACAACAATTTTTAACGTTCCAAGAGCGTGGTGCAAGACGTGTAAGCCCATTCTTTATTCCAATGATGATTCCAGATATGGCTTCAGGTCAGGTGTCTATTTATCTTGGTGCAAAGGGCATTAACTCTTGTTCTGTGACTGCATGTGCTTCAGGTACAAATTCAATTGGTGATGCATTTAAAGTAATTGAACGTGGTGACGCAGATGTAATGATTTCGGGTGGAGCAGAATCACCAATCGTGACAATGTCTGTTGCAGGCTTCTGTGCCAATACAGCGCTATCTTTAAATACAGATCCAGAAGCAGCTTGCCGTCCATTCGATAAAAACCGCGATGGTTTTATTATTGGTGAGGGTGCAGGCATTGTTATTCTAGAGGAATATGAGCATGCCAAAGCCCGTGGTGCAAAAATCTATGCAGAAGTACTTGGCTACGGTGCAACAGGAGATGCTCATCATATTACTGCTCCTGCACCAGAAGGAGAAGGTGCTGCACGTGCAATGCTACAAGCATTAGCGGATGGAGGCGTGGAACCTTCACAGGTTGACTACATTAATGCACATGGAACAAGCACACCTTATAATGATTTATTTGAAACACAGGCAGTAAAAAAAGCCTTTGGTGAACATGCCTATCAATTAGCAATGAGCTCCACAAAATCGATGACAGGTCACTTATTAGGTGCCGCTGGTGGTATTGAAGCTATTTTTACAGCGTTAGCACTGAAAGAAGGTATTTTACCTCCAACAATTAATTTATATGAGCCAGATCCAGAATGTGATTTAGATTATGTTCCAAATGAAGCCCGAGAAGCAGACATTGTCTATGCGATGAGTAACTCACTAGGGTTTGGTGGACATAATGCTAGTCTTCTATTTAAAAAACACGAGGGATAATTAATAAATTTTAAAAAACGTCAGCCTAAATTACAAGGCTGACGTCTTTTTTTATCTTTTTTCGAATAGATGATTAATGAGAAATAAATTGAAAGGATGCTGTGACCATGTTCCGTCTCTTCTTATTTTTAATGAGCTATGGCTTAATAATTCTCTCCGTAGGGAATCTTATATTGTATTTAAATTATCGAACACTAGGATATTCCTGGATCGTTGTCTTTAAATTTATGATGCATACAACAGAATTTTATATAGCCCTTGGATCAGCTATTGTGCTAGGAGCTATTGTCTTGGGTCTCCGTTTTGAGAAATCTTCTAGCCAAGAAGATAAAGTGTGAACTTTAGTATACCCTAAAATTGGTCAAGCATTAGATCTAGCTCTTTATCTACGTATACGGCCTAGACCCATTGCTTCTTCCATGCGTTTTAATGTAGCGCTTGCAATAGCATTTGCCTTTTCAGCACCTTCATCTAAAATAATATCTAATTCGGAGGATTCTACCAAATGATAGAACTTATCTTGGATTGGTGTCAGGTGATCAATAACTGCTGTGGCAACACCTTGTTTGAATCCACCATAGCCGACACCTTCATATTTTTGCACAAGATCCTCAATAGAAACACCTGAAATAGCCGATTCGATTGTTAGTAGGTTAGAAACACCAGGTTTATTTTCTACGTCAAATGCCACAATACCATCAGAGTCAGTGACTGCCGATTTAATTTTCTTCTCAATATCTTTCGCTGAATCTAAAAGCTTGATGGTTGCTTTTGTATTTGGATCAGACTTACTCATTTTTTTTGTAGGCTCCTGCAACGATTTAATGCGGGCTCCTGCCTTTGGTAATTGGATTTCAGGAATCGTTAAAACTTCACCATAACGTTTGTTAAAGCGCTCTGCAAGATCACGAGTTAGCTCGATATGCTGCTTTTGATCATCGCCTACAGGTACAATATTTGTGTTATACAGAAGTATGTCAGCCGCCATTAATGGTGGGTATGTTAAAAGAGCTGCTGATACACTTTCCTTACCTTGAGATTTGTCCTTGAACTGGGTCATACGTTCAAGCTCTCCAATTGATGCGACACATTGCAGCATCCAGCCTGCCTGCGCATGAGCCGGTACCTCTGATTGAATAAATAACGTAGACTTTTTAGGATCAATGCCAGTAGCGATATACGTAGCAGCAAGATTACGAATATTTTTACGTAATTCTTGAGGGTCCTGTGCCACTGTTATGGCATGTTGATCAACGATACAGTAGATGGCATTACCTTCATCCTGTAATGCAGGAAATTGCTTGAATGCACCTAAATAGTTCCCTAAAGTTACAATACCCGTTGGCTGTACGCCAGAAAAAATAGTTGTCATGTCGTTTCCTCCTTGAATTCATTACCTCAGAGTGAATGTCTATTACATAATTACCTAGCTGAGGCTGCTGTTTATTATTCAATAAAAAAACATCATGCGTCCTCATTAGTTTACTAATGAAGGGACGAATGATGTTTGAATCCGCGGTACCACCCAGCTTGCCAAATAAAGGCCACTCTACTCCGTAACGTGAAGGGACGAGCATTGCTATTAGACACACTTAGTCGTTCACAAAGCTAACTCGGAAGTCCATTCCAGATGCTTACACGATCTGTTTACAGCAACCACAGACTCTCTAAACGTGTAAAATGCATATGTACTACTCTTCGTCAAAGTTTTTAATTCATTCAAAAACAGTCTCTTACCTACAAGGGAATTACCAAAGACTTATTTGATGTATTGCAAAAAATTATATTATAAAGACTTAGTGAATTGCAAGTATGTAAAGTCAGACTTTTGGCGGTGTTTTTTTGCAGAAAAAAATAATATGCTTACTAAGCTATGTTTTTTATTAGAAAATGCAACCAAAATTATGCAATAAACGTCTAATTTGTACACACTGAATTGACAATATTCTCGTTTAATAATTATAAATGAGAACAATAACAAAGAAAAATTGAAGGTTTAAAATGCTTTGTAAATGGGAATATTAATAGTAGTTCCTTAGACATGCAAAGAAGTTCTTATAGTGAAAGCTGTAAATAGACAGAATATTTCGATGAGATAAGGTTTGTCTTTTTTTATTGGAACTATATTCAAACACCCTAGAGTACTGTATAATGGTTATGTAGTTTTACATTACATTAATTCTAATTTAACACACTGGTTTATAGATAACGAATAAAAGGAAGGATGTGTCAGTATGATCGTAACTTTATTTACTTCACCAAGTTGTACGTCTTGCCGAAAAGCGAAAGCATGGTTAGAGGAGCATGAAATTCCATATACAGAACGGAATATATTTTCTGAGCCGTTAAGCATTAGTGAAATTAAAAAAATATTACGGATGACAGAGGATGGTACAGATGAAATTATTTCAACGAGATCTAAAATTTTCCAAAAATTAAATGTTGATGTTGAAAGCTTACCATTGCAACGTTTATATGAATTAATTCAAGAACATCCAGGGTTATTACGTCGTCCTATTATTTTAGACGAAAAGCGTTTACAGGTTGGATATAATGAGGATGAAATTCGACGTTTCTTACCTCGTAAGGTTCGTGCTTATCAACTACAAGAAGCACAGCGCATGGTGAACTAATTTTCTCCATTACTGCATAGAATAAATAGTAGATGTTACAAATCATATTGTGACATCTATTTTTTTGTGTTTTACTTATGTAAAATCCTCTATATAAAGTATAATAATTAATAGGGAAAAGTCATATATTTCCGTTAAAGTATGTTAAACTTGATTTAAGATAAATAGTTTACTACAATTTCAATAATTCAAATATCTTCTGTGAAACGGTGTATATCCTTTTCATTTTATGACGGAACAGCATACAATAGAATTAGAGACAACTGTGAAATAAAAATTTATCATTCATCGGTTGCTCGACGGTTTTACTGTAGTGTAGTCAAAGGTTGAAAAACAAATGGAGTATGAAGGTTAAAAAAGATGAATAAAAGCATACTAATGAAACAAAACTGTTTTTCGACAAATGACAGTGAAGGGAGATGAGGTCTAGTGGACATCGAGCGTGTAAATGAAAATACACTCAAGCTCTTTATTACGTACAATGATATAGAGGATCGCGGCTATAGTCGTGAAGAAATTTGGTACAATCGAGCAAAGGGTGAACAACTTTTTTGGGATATGATTGATGAAGTAAACACGGATGATTATTTTGATGTAGAAGGTCCGATTTGGATTCATATCAATGCGTCTGAAGTAGGCTTGGAAATCATTGTCACACGTGCACACATATTAAAAGACGGTGAAACATTAGATGGTCATTCGCATTTTGATGAACAAAAAGATATGTATGCCCCTTTTGACGAAGTTGGAGAGGATCTTCTTAGCCAGCTAACTCAATTTGGTGACATAGATGAGTCAGAATTATTTACCGATACAGATATTTATGTTTATAAATTTAAAGACATTGATGAGTTAATCCCTGTAGCGAAACGTATGACAGACGAATTAGTGGATTCCTCATTATTCAAATATGAAAGTTGGTACTATTTAGTAGTTGATTTTACAAACGCAGACGAAGAGTTAAATCGTCACGACAGAAATGCTGTTATCAAAGAATTTTTAAGTCCATCAAATTTCACAATTCATCGCTTAGAGGAATACGGTGAAAAAATTATGGAGTTTAATTGCTTTGAAACAGTACGCAAATACTTTCATTAAATAAATAATTTAGCTTTTAGGCTGTAAACCTCTTGATGTTTATCAAGTTTGTTTACAGTCTTTTTTTAAGGCAAATTTTAAATTTCAAGAAAAAGCCGTTAAAAAGTTGCTGCTAGTAAAGTACTCCCATACAATTAGGCAAAAAGGAGACGATTGTATGTTAATTGCCTATAATGAGGAGCGTCAGCTTTTTCTCCCATATCAATATACGAGGGAGGACTTACAAAGATATAGGCAACATATGAAATTTTATTGTCCACAATGTCAGCTACCCGTTCTCTTAAAAATTGGTAAATATAATATCCCTCACTTTGCTCATCAATCAAAAAATAACTGTGCTAAGTTATTTTCAGAGAGAGAGTCACAACTTCACTTGCAAGGAAAAATTCAAATATTCGAATGGCTAAAAAAGATAGGGCATATAGTAATGCTAGAGCCTTATTTAAAAAAGTTTTCGCAGAGGCCAGACATACTTGTAATGAGTGACCAAAGGCAAGTTGCTATCGAATTTCAATGCAGTACAATCTCGCATGAAAAGTGGTTATTACGTACAGCTGGATATAAGAATAATGATATCCAAGTATTATGGCTTTTCCAGACAACTCTAAAAAATTCAACCTTACAAGGTATTCAAAAGCTTTTCATTTCTCCTATTTTGCAAAAAGTCATTGCGTATACAGTGTTAGGCCAGCCCTATTTAATGACCTATGATGCAAAGACCGCTAGATTTATTTATTGGACGAATCTTTTGCATGTTCATGGGCATACTTTTATAGGCAAAGTTCAAGATATGTCAATAAATAAGCAACATTTTCCATTTTATGAACCAGTAGTGATAACAGTAGAAGAATTCCAACTATATTGGCAGCTTTATAAAAGATACTGTCGGCAATACGTTTATCAGCGGCTGTTACATAATTATAAGGGTGTACAGGATGCATTTCTACGAAGCTGCTATGAATTAGGTTTTACTCTTACTACTATGCCTGAGTACGTAGGTATACCTGTAAAAGCTAGTGAGGCAATACCAATGTTCTCTATCGAGTGGCAAACCATTTTGCACCATTTTTGCCGAGGTATTCAGCAATTACCTCATGAACTAAATACGAGCGAGATTCGGTTATTTTTAAGGGAACAAAATATTGATGTTACAGATCGAGCAGTAGAGGCCATTCAAAATTACGGTGCCATACTTGCAAAAAATTCTCAAAACTATTTTCCTCCAGATATATGTGAGCATGTGTATGCACATTTATTTGCAATTGCCACAATATACTGAGAAAATATGAGAGTATAGGAAAAACTCACATAATAAGGGGGCTGGCACACATGGCTAGTAACAAAGTTTTAGTAAGAAATGAAGTTCCAGAAGAGCTGACTTGGCGCTTGGAAGACATATTTGCAACTGATGCTCTATGGGAAGAAGAGTATAAGGAAGTCGCAGAAATTGCCAAGAAGGCACCTAGCTATGCAGGTACTTTAAAAAATGGAGCAGACGCTTTATTAGCAGTTCTAACTTTTCACGACCATATTTATGAACGTGCAATGAAGCTTTACACATATGCCCATATGCGTTACGACCAAGACACAACGAACAGCGTCTATCAGGATATGAATAGTCGTATTCAAACATTAGCGACTAGCATCTCAGCTGCCCTGTCGTTTTTAACACCAGAGATTTTATCATTAAGCGAAGAGACAATAGAACAATATTTAGCGGAAAATAAAGACCTACAACTATATAAACAATCCTTAAAAGAAATAACGATGGCTCGTCCTCATATTTTGCCAGCAGAACAAGAAGCATTACTGGCACAAATGTCTGAGGTAACAGGTACAGCTTCAAATACATTTGGCATGTTAAACAATGCTGATTTAGTTTTCCCTAAAGTGAAAAACGAAGAGGGAGAAGAAGTTCAGCTTACACATGGAAATTATATTAAGTTTTTAGAAAGTAAAGATCGTTCTGTCCGAGAAAATGCCTTTAAAGCAGTGTACGAAACGTATGGCAATTTTAAAAATACATTTTCGGCTACATTAACTGGTAATGTGAAAAAGCACAATGTCAGTGCGCGTATTCGAAATTATGATTCTGCTCGCCAGGCAGCAATGTCCAATAACTTCATTCCAGAAAATGTTTATGATCAGTTAGTAGAAACAATCCATAAACATTTGCCAGCCATGCAGCGTTATATTTCATTACGTAAAAAGCTATTAGGCGTAGATGAGCTGCATATGTGGGATTTATTTGTACCCCTTGTTAAGGAAGTTGAGATGAAGGTCACTTATGATGAAGCCAAGGATATTTTAGTGAAAGCATTAGCGCCGCTTGGTGAGGAATATCAAAGCATTGTACAAAGTGGTTTTGATAACCGCTGGGTAGACGTTCTGGAAAACAAAGGGAAGCGCAGTGGTGCCTATTCATCAGGTGCATATGGAACAAACCCATATATATTAATGAATTGGCAGGACAATGTGAATAACCTCTTCACACTAGCTCATGAATTTGGTCATAGTGTACACAGCTATTATTCGCGTAACAATCAACCGTTTGTCTATGGAGATTATTCCATTTTTGTAGCTGAAGTAGCTTCAACATGCAATGAAGAGCTGTTAAATGATTATTTACTAAAAACTATTGAAGATCCGCAACAAAAAATATATTTATTAAATCATTGGTTAGATGGCTTTAGAAGCACTGTTTTCAGACAGACAATGTTTGCGGAGTTTGAACACCGAATCCATCAAATGGATAAGAATGGTGAATCTTTAACTGCAGAACGTTTAACAGAGGTTTATTATGATTTAAATAAACAATACTTTGGTGAGGATATTGTTTTAGATGAGGAAATTGGCTTAGAATGGGCACGTATCCCACATTTTTATTACAATTATTATGTTTATCAATATGCTACAGGTAAATCAGCAGCAACGGCATTAAGTAAACAAATTTTAGAAGAAGGAGCACCAGCTGTGGAACGTTATATTAATAATTTCTTAAAAGCAGGCTGCTCTGACTTCCCGATTGAGGTATTAAAGGCAGCAGGTGTTGATATGAACGTGGCACAACCAATTGATGATGCGTGTAAAGTATTTGCAGAACGTTTAGATGAGTTGGAAAAATTATTGTTGAATAATTAATTGAGGAGGCTGTAGGAAAATCACTACAGCCTTTTTTCTATCATAAGTCGATGGATAAAAAAGAAAAGAATAATGATTTTTTTTGATTTCTAAATGTTTGAAAGTGCACATCTTGGAAAAATACTGTCTGTAATCGCTTTCTATTTGACAAATTTGTGAATCTACTATCGGTATCATTGCTATATTTATTATTCCGTGATAAAGTAAATCATGTGAAATAAATCACAAAACAAACATACACCCCTTTGTTTGAACGTGAACATTTCTCCCATCCCCTTTGTGAAAAAGAAGCGTCTCTATCTGTCGAGGATAGAGACGCTTCTTTTATTTGTATTAAAAATATATCATTAAAAAATAGAGACCCAACAAAAATGTCGAGTCTCTATTCTTTAAGATAATAGTATAATTGCATTATTTAATACGCCATAGTGTAGCGTGATCTGTCTGAATTCGTTCAATCTTTTGTTGAAGCATACGTTTCTTTAATTCACGTTCGGCTGCTTGCTCTGTTAATGAGTAGATGAAAGCCACTTCATTTGTTGAGATTGTATGAAATTTCGAAAATAACTCTTCTATTGTTGGTAATGGTTGACGTACAAGCTGTTGGTCTAGCATCTCTTGTAAAATATGTTCATAAACTTCATAGGAATAGCTACCGCTAACTTTAAGACCCTCATCTTCAATGCATTCATTGAAAAATACAATACTCGGCACTTCTTCTACTTCCATTTCGCGTTTTATATATAAATCGCATTGGAAAGCACGTGCAGCTTCCTTTGAACCAAAATCCGCAGTGAATTCATTCATATCTAATTGAACATCCTCTGCAATTTTTAACAGGGTAGCATAGGAATTTACATCCTCATGGCTTAGTAATACATATTCTTGTAATTTCGACAAATAACGTGCACCAGAACGTTTACCCTGTAACTCAGCTGCTTTAATAGCGATAGAAGGCAAAACAGGGTGATTGATGTCGAGTTCAATACCTGATACACATCCCTTTACACGCTTACTGAGACAATTCAACGATGAAAGCTCTGTGCTAAGGACAAAGCGCCATGTAAAGTAATGGTGGTATTCAAGCTGTAATTTATGAAGAATGGCTTGCATACTGTAAGCTTCAGGACAAAGTGGATCTACGAAAATATACAATTCAATAGGCTTATTAGCAGTAGTAATCACTGGAGTTGGCTCTTGTAGCATTTGAATATTATTCACGTAACAATTCCCCCTCATCGTCATTTGGCGTATTAATCATGTGATGAGCTGTTAAAACTAAACGTTGATAATAAGTTTCGCGGAACTTCCCTTCCAAGCCAACTTCATCCATTGCTTCGGACATACATTCAAGCCATGCTTGAGCACGATCGGGTGTAATTTGAAAATTCATATGACGTGCACGCATCATTGGATGTCCATGCTCCTCAGTAAAAAGATTCGGACCACCTAAATACTGTGTTTGAAATTGAATTTGTTTGCGGGCTGTCTCTGTCAAATCTTTAGGAAAGATTGGAATAAGATCAGGATGCTGTGCAACTCTTTTATAGAACGCATGAATAAGTTCTGACAGTTTTTCAGCTCCCAGCTCCTCATAAGGAACAGTGTATTTTCGAGTCATAAGTTAAATGCTCCTTTAATTCTTTATATCATAAAGTACAATTTTTGTATCTTCATTCACTAGAAGACTCTCAACTCTGACAGTGATGAGATGAAAGTTTGAACGCAACACACTATCGCCAAGGCAGAAGTGACACTTTGTCATCAGAAAAATGTGAAATTCTTGTGACTACCTTCATTCTATCAACGTCTTTTCGTTAACACAAACAAAGCGCTCTTTCGAATTGTTTTTTGCTAGAAAAGCACAAATTTCACCATCATGGGTGAAATTTGTTGAAAAAGATCGTAATAACAGTGATTATGCTATTAAACTGTGAAGTAATTCATCACTTTTTTGACATAATTCTGTGTTTCTTTGAAAGGTGGAATACCACCATATTTTGTAACACGTGATGCTCCAGCATTATAAGCAGCTAAAGCCAGCGTTGGATCATTATCGAATTTATCTAGCATTTGGCGTAAATATTTTGCCCCAGCCATAATATTTTGCTCAGGATCAAAAGCATCTGAAACGCCTAAATACTGAGCTGTTTTTGGCATTAATTGCATCAAACCTTGTGCTCCAGCATGACTTAGCGCTAAAGGATTAAAGTTAGATTCTTGTTTGATAACCGCAGCGATAAGCTTTTCAGGTACATTATACGTTGTAGCTGCCTTTTCAATGATTGAAGCATATTTATTCGCTCCTGTTAATGAATTAGCATACGCTTGTGAACCGATAACATCATCTGAAACATAGGAATCAAGCTTTGTACTAGATTGTGAGCTTGCTAATGCAGCTTGCAAATAGGTAGGTACGAAAACGGCATTAGAACCTTTATATAATAAAGCTTGTGCATTTTCAGATAAGTCACTTGGAAGTGCAGAGGAGCCATTTAATCCAAGTAGACTAGAAAATTTTGCATTACTAGCGGTTGTAGCGTCGCCAAGCAATTCGCCAATCATATCAGAAAATATGGAACTGCTGTCCGTAACGGTGCTAGAAGAGTTTTCTGTCGTTCCAAGTGTTTGCAATGCTTGAATTTCAAGTAATGTTTTAATTGATTGGATATCCAAGAAATTGGTCACCCTTTCTTTTGATATTGTTATAGTAATTCATATTATTATTTTCTGTTTGTAAAGCCTTCATAAAGCGTGCGATTTTCTTATCTGTATCTTTTTTGTCAATATGATATTGCTGCAAAAATTCGTCGAAAATCACATTTCCTTTTGTTGCATCTTTTGATTCATATTCTACCTCATAATCGTCACACTGCAAATAGAAAGAATGATCTAAAACTAGAAGTCCGTCTTTGTATGGTATTTCAACACGATCAGTTGTCAGTGATCCAAAAACGGCTAGTTCATCAAGAGGAATTTGATAGAGAGCTAGCTTTTTTGCTACTTCCTGTGCATAAAAGCCTTGACCTTCTAACATTTGTTGAGCCTGCTCAGCAGTTAATACATCAGTCGTTTCTATATGTGTGTGCTCTTCACTTTTTTCTTTTAACGTACATTCATAATAATTGTCAATTTGTCTAATACGTAGCCCACTTTGTCTTTTTTTTATCATGTGTGAAGGCGTGTCGAAATAATGATTTATTTGACGATGAATAGCATTTTCTTGAATGCCAAATTCTTGCAGTAAATGCTCGTATTGTTGCTTCGTCAAAAGATTTTTAAATTCAATTTCAAGTTGTTGTGTCATATTTTGTTCACCTATCTATTTTTATTTTTCTCGTTTTGTTCAAGGCAATTAAAAAATGAAAGTTAACTGTGGGACAGATCCAAATTGCTGATCAACATAGCTATTTTGAATAAAGTATAATTTTTTGATTTAACATTTACACACTGCAACTATTTACCCTGTATGATAAAATAAGAGGAAGAGTAAGACGAAAAGGGGAACCACGTGTGCGTAAAATTTATACAATTGAAACATTGAATTTTGAAAACGATCAGCTTCATTTTAGTTTAAACGACAATGAAGTAAATTTACAGCTAAAACCTGCTGCACAATTAATAGCAGATTCTGATGACTTTGCTTTTATTTATTTACTTGATGCAGGAGAAGATTATCATTACTTGCGTTTTCCACCGAGTAGTTGGGAGAATCTTGTACATATTTTACAAAAAAAGCAAAATCCAAAACTGCAACTAGGTGAAAAAGTGATTGAACTTATAAATTTCTACGATGAATTAGAAATGCTCGTGTATAATATTGAAGGAAATTACAATTATGGAGCAGAATTTGTCCAAGCAGTGGAGCAGCACTTTAAGACAATTCTCGCTGAATAAAAAGACAAAACGAACAGACGGTGTTGGTTTTGTTCGATACCGAATGTCGGGAGGTTTTTGCGATGGGACAATGGGAAATATTTTTAAGTCCTTACAAACAAGCAGTAGATGAATTAAAAGTGAAGTTAAAGGGTATGCGCTCACAGTTTGGTATTGTCAATGCAAATTCACCAATTGAATTTGTCACTGGACGTGTAAAGCCTTTAGCTAGTATATATGACAAAACATTAGAAAAAGGACTAGCCTTTGAGCCATCTAAACAATTAGGCGATGAGCTGGGTGATATCGCCGGCCTTCGAATCATGTGTCAATTTGTGGATGATATTTCGACAGTGACGGAACTTATACGGCAACGTAAAGATATGCGTGTAGTAGAAGAACGTGACTATATTACACATAATAAACCAAGTGGGTATCGTTCCTATCATATGATTGTTGAGTATCCTGTAGAGACGATTCAGGGGAAAAAAGTGGTTTTGGCTGAAATTCAAATACGAACACTAGCCATGAATTTCTGGGCATCTATTGAGCATTCATTAAATTATAAATATAAAGGTATGTTCCCAGAGGAAATAAAAAATCGTCTTCAAAGTGCTGCAGAGGCCGCTTTCCGTTTGGATGAGGAAATGTCATCTATCCGCAGTGAGATTCAGGAAGCACAGGCTTACTTTAGTGAATACAAGGAAGCATCAAATCCTAATTTACTATCAGAGAAGGAGCGTGACACACAATGAAATTTTCCATTCAATCACGTAGAGATGCACAATCGAACGAATTAATGGAGCTAGCCAAAACATATTTACAGGATTTTGGCCTAACTTATGATGAGGAATCACCAGAAATTGTTGTTTCTATAGGTGGGGACGGTACGTTATTACATGCCTTTCACCGCTATTCACATTTATTAGATCAAGTTGCATTTGTGGGTATCCATACAGGGCACTTAGGTTTTTATGCAGACTGGAAGCCATCTGAATTAGAAAAACTTGTTCTTTCTATTGCCAAAAAGGATTTTAATGTAGTGGAGTATCCTCTATTAGAAGTAAAAGTAGAGCATCATAATGCGGAATCTAACACGTATTTAGCATTGAATGAGGCAACAGTAAAATCACCTGATGTTACACTAGTGATGGATGTAGAGTTAAATGGTAATCAATTTGAACGTTTCCGTGGAGATGGTCTTTGTGTGTCAACGCCTTCTGGTAGTACTGCCTATAATAAAGCCCTTGGAGGAGCCATTATCCATCCAACATTAGCAGCACTTCAAATCACTGAAATTGCTTCCATTAATAATCGCGTTTTCCGTACAGTTGGTTCACCATTAATACTGCCAGCACATCATCACTGTATATTACGTCCTGTAAATGATCAAAACTTTAATATGACAGTAGATCATTTACAAGTCACACAAGGAGATGTGAAGTCAATAGCCTTTAATGTAGCAAATGAACGTGTACGCTTTGCCCGTTTCCGTCCATTCCCATTCTGGGAGCGGGTTCATGAATCCTTTGTCGCAAATGAATAAGATGGATACAAGATTTACGCTACGTTTTATTGCAGAAAGGGAAGGTCAAATACTTCGGGAGGCCTTACAAGAGTGGCGTATCTCAAAGCGAGCGCTAACAGCCATTAAATTTGATGGCGGCTTATTAACAGTCAATAATGTGGAATGCAATGTCAGACATATCCTGCACATTGGCGATCAGGTGGAGGTGAAGTTTCCACCTGAAGAGAAAAGTGAAAGTCTCACTGTTGAATATGGTAATCTTTCCATTGTTTATGAAGATGATGCTATTTTAGTACTTAATAAACCAGCATATCAAAGTACGATTCCTTCAAGGGAGCATCCTTCTAACAGCATAGCCAATCTTGTATGCGGTCACTTTCAACAACAAGGTCTAGCATCTACTGCTCATATTGTGACGCGGCTCGATCGTGACACTTCTGGTTTGCTATGCATTGCTAAACATGCTCATATTCATCACTTAACAGGACTTGCACAGCGCAGTGGAGAAATTTCCCGACAATATGAAGCAATTGTGCATGGACATGTAGGTCAGGATAGACAATCCATTATTGCGCCTATCGGACGGAAGGATACAAGCATCATTGAGCGAGAGGTACGTGAGGATGGTCAATTTGCCCATACGGATATGACTGTTTTACAGCGTTTTAGTTTTGATAATATACCTATGACTCATATAAGATTAAAGCTTCACACCGGTCGTACACATCAAATAAGGGTGCATATGGCGTATCTAGGACATCCGCTTATTGGTGATGAACTTTATGGTGGTAGTCGAGAACAGTTAAATAGACAAGCCCTGCATTGTGTTTCCTTAGCTATGCTCCACCCATTGACAGGAGAAAGTCTCCACTTTACAAGTGCATTAAAAGAAGATATGCAGCGATTAATTCATGACTCCTTGGCTTGACTAAATAATCAGTCATAGTGTCACAATATTTTCAGTGAAAGCTAATGCTAAATAATCAAGGAGATGTTCGCGCAATCGGGCATCTCCTTATCGTTTTACTGTAGCGAATAATGAACGCTGGTTGATGATACAGTGAATAATTTTTCTTAACGTTATGTTTACAGAAATTATAGCCATTGTAGGGTATAGTAAAATAAAGTTCTATATCTAAGTCAATATAGTAAGTAATATTGAAGTTTTGGCTTGAGATTAGTTTCAATTGTTATGAAATAAAAAAAGGGTTTGCAGAAAAGGTATAATACCCTCTATTATATAGAAGGTAGATTTACGACAACCTATTTATCATTAAATGCTCGGAAGGAGGGGACAAGCATGATAGAGGAAAGAAATGAAAAGGATGATGTGCAATTCGACGAAGCACATTTACGAGAAATGCTGGAAGCACATGATATTGATGCATTCCGTGAAGAGTTTTTAGAGCTTCATCCGTATGATCAGGCAACGTTTTATGAGAAGGTGGAACCTGATATAAGGAAGATCATCTATTCATTCTTGGCTCCGACTGAAATGGCTGATATTTTTGAGGCAATTGATATAGATGATGATGAATATACAGCATATTTAGCTGAGATGGAACCTTCTTATGGTGCTGAAATGCTTTCGCATATGTATGCAGATGACGCAGCGGATGTATTAAATGAATTAGATACAGAGCAACGTGAAAGCTATTTAGGCATGATGGATGAGGAAACGGCTGAAGAAATTAATGAGCTACTTAGCTATGATGAATATACAGCCGGTTCAATTATGACGACAGAGTATGTAGCAATTCCAGAAAATTCGACAGTTCGTTCAGCTATGGCCATCTTACGGAAAGAGGCGCCAGATGCAGAGACTATTTATTATATCTTTGTTGTCGATGAGGCGCATCGATTAACAGGGGTTATTTCTCTTCGTGACTTAATTATTGCAGATGAGGATACGTTAATACGTTCTATTATGAATGAACGTGTCGTGATGGTGCATGCAGGAGATGACCAAGAAGAGGTTGCTCAAATTATGAAGGATTATAATTTCTTAGCAACGCCAGTTATTGATGATAAGGGAGAATTACTGGGTATTATTACAGTCGATGATATTATTGATGTTATCGATGAAGAAGCATCAGAGGATTACTCGAAATTAGCGGGTATTTCCGATATGGATAAATTTGATACGACTTCCTTACAAGCTGCAAAGAAACGCTTGCCATGGCTTGTGATACTACTATTTTTAGGTATGCTTACAGCAAATTTAATGGGGCAATTTGAGGCAACATTAGAAAAAGTTGCGTTACTTGCTGTGTTTATTCCACTTATTTCAGGTACCTCTGGAAATAGTGGAACACAGGCTTTAGCAGTAGCGATACGAGGAATCGCAACAGGTGATGTAGAAGAACATAGCAAGCTAAAATTATTAGCACGTGAAGCAGGCACAGGCTTAATGTCTGGAGTAGTATGCGGAGTAATTGTTATTGGCATTATCTATATTTGGAAGCAAGAGCTCTTATTAGGAATGTTAGTTGGGGCAGCATTATGTGGTTCTATTTTAGTTGCAACACTTGCAGGCTCTTTTATCCCACTTCTAATGCATCGCTTAAAAATTGATCCAGCCGTTGCATCAGGTCCTTTTATTACAACATTAAATGATATTACAAGTATTTTAATTTACTTAGGTTTGGCAACAGCATTATTAAGTCAAATAGGCTAAGAACCAAATTACTTACTTTTGCATATTGTATGAAAAAAAGGGAAGTGAGTAATGTGGATCGTGAGCCACGCTTATTTATAAAATCACCATCATATTTCCTGAATATTTCCAAGGTGTTACATGAACTTGAGTTGGATGAAAGTACATCTGTATATGTAAAGGATGGCTATTTTAGTGGGCAGCCTCTTGAAGAAAAAGAAGAAGTGATCGAAGAAGTACAAATAGATCCCTATTTACTAAAGCAACTTCAGTTTTTAGAAAAGCCATTTCGACAAAAAGCGTATCAGCCATTATTAATTTGTTTAAAAGATGGCAGGAAATTAAGCGGTTCAGCATCAGAAGTACAGATTGATTCATTGAAGCTTACTTCTTTAGAATTTAAGACACAAGAGATTATATATTTTGAGGATATTGATCAAATATTTTGGCGAGGAAGAAAATTGCCAACCCTATGAAAAATTAAATAGTCAAGGGACTCTTTGTGAATATTTAGTCAAAATGAAGGTGATTTCCGTTCCAGGCTACTCGCTTTCCAGTGGGCGAGCGACGAGCCGCTTCCTGCGCTGACGCTCCGTGCAGGGTCTCGTCTGTCTCGCTATCCCACGGGAGTCGAGTAGCCTTGCACTCCAATCAGCAATAGTGTAGAACTTTAAATATTTTCTTCTCTCAAAAGAAAAGTAAAGTAAAAGCATGTTACTCACCATCATTAAATGGATAGAATATTGGTACAATTCTATATCTGTTAACCTACATTTTATGCGTAAAACTACTTTGTCACTTTACATAAAGTACTCCTCTGTTTTCGCATAGAAAAATGTTATCAAAGCTCCATTTTTGCACAATATAATGATGGCTAAGACTTCAAATTTATCACTATATATTTGTTTGAATGGCCAGAAAAAAATACTATGAGCAAAGGTTGATTAGAGTGTAGACTGAGTGACTCCTCGGGGATTCAGCGTCACAGATGAGACCCTGGAGCGAGCAATGCGAGTGAAGCGGCTCATCGGACGCCCCCAGGAAAACACTCAGTCGGAACGGAGATCAACCTCTCATTTTTGAAAAAGGGCTATACTTTTTTATTTATCACCTTGATTTCATTGACATAATAGTATTTCAACAACATGAAAAAAGTGTACAGCAGAGGATGCTGTACACTTTTTTTATGTGTAGTGTGTCAAAGGAGAAAAGATTTTAGTCACATATCCCTAAGTCAACATCAGCAATACATTGTACTGCGCAGAAGCAAGATAAATCTACAGTGATACAGCTCTCAGTAGAATTCCAATCATCTACTTTACAGATTTTTTTCATGTTGACACAGCAGCCATCGCGGCTCAATAAATCTACTGTAGTTTCGCTAGAGTCAAAGGAACATAAAGGCTCTAACACACGTAAAGTAGCACAGCACTCATCAAACATATCTTCTACACGGAAGAAGACAGATGTACAGATACATGGATCTGCTGTTGGAGAATTAAAGAATGCTTTAAATGGAGTACCATCTTTTGTAATTAACATGAATACACGTGTATCTGCGTGAGAACGTGCAGGACTTACAATGCCTCCAAGTGGTTCTAAGAAGCAGTTAGCTGTACATGGTTGACACTCTTCTCTCACCGCTTGATTTTGAATATCTAATATAGCGCGAACTACGTCACAAACGCAGCCTGCTGATTGGATTGGTCCAATAGGATTTGTTGGCTTACCACAACCCATATTGTCACCTCCTTTCCTCGTTACTACTTCTACAATATGTCCTTATGAAAAATGAACTCGGGCTTTTGTATGTATCGACAAATGAATAGTTTTTTTATGTATGGAGAAACTTTAAACAAAAGGAGGGAGAGACTTGAAGCTACTCGGATTAATGTTACCTCTATTAGTCAGTTTGTCATTATTAAGTGGTTGCGGTGAAAAAGAAAAATTCGTTATCTACGGTTCGTCAGAAAACGAAAAAGAAGTTGAATCCATTTTAAAAGAAGACTATGTGGACAAAACAACGGTTATTCAATATGACGATAGTATGCTTGTAGCAGTTCAAATTAAACCATGGGATAAGTGGAGAAAGACTAAATTAGAGAAAAAATTACAAAAGAAATTTGATAAGAAATATCCAAATAAAGAAGTTTTTGTTTCAGCTGATTATAAAATTTATTATGAAGCCAATAAAATAAAAAAGGATAAAGTTGAAAACAATATACTTAACGATAAAATCACTGAATTGATAAAACTTGCAAAGGAGGAGACATAAGTGGAAAAAGAGCAATATAAGCAGCTCGAACAAAATGTTACGCCGAAGCCCCCTATTTTAAAGAATGTTGTAAAGGCATTTTTCGTTGGTGGCCTAATTTGTACGATTGGACAAGCCGTGTCACTGTTCTACATCATTTTCTTTAATTTTACGGAAGCAACAGCAGGAAATCCAACAGTTGCTACAATGGTCTTTTTTGCCATGATTTTAACAGGCTTTGGCTTATATAAAAGAATTGGTCAATTTGCTGGTGCAGGTTCAGCTGTGCCTGTCACAGGTTTTGGTAATGCTGTTATTTCAGCAGCTATTGAGCATCGATCAGAAGGACTAGTACTTGGTGTTGGTGGAAATTTATTTAAATTAGCTGGATCTGTCGTGTTATTTGGTGTAGTATCTGCCTTTTTTGTTGCACTTATTAAATATATTTTAGTGACGATAGGAGTGGTTTCATGGTAATTATTTTTCAATCGAAGCCATCCTTAATAGCAGGTGGTGTAGTAGCAGGTCCACTTGAGAAACGAAGCATATTTAGCCAATATTTTGATGCAATTTATGATGATGAACGATGGCAAATGAAGACTAATGAACAGGGACATCGGAAAATGGTGGAGGAGGCCTGTGAATTTGCCATAAAAAAAGCAGGGGTGCATAACCCAGATATTGATTATTTAATGGGTGGTGATTTAGTCAATCAAATGACACCAACCAATTTTGCGGCTAGAGATTTAGCCATCCCCTTTATTGGCTTATTTTCTGCTTGTGCGACCTCCATTTCTTCAGTTATTGTAGCGAGTCTTTTAACAGAGGTTGGTGCAGCCAATTTATCATTAGCTGGAGCATCGAGTCAGCATAATGCTATAGAGAGGCAATTCCGTTATCCCGTTAATTATGGCTCGCAAAAGCCCCAAACCGCACAATGGACAGTAACTGCTGCTGGATATGCCATAATTGGTAAGCATCGAGAGGAGTACCCTTCGATAGAGGCTGCGACTGTCGGAAAATCTATTGATTATGGTATGGATGATCCTTTTCATATGGGTGCGGCAATGGCGCCAGCTGCCTTTCAAACGATCCAATCTCATTTAGAGCAGCGTAATCAAAAAATATACAATTATGATCTTATTTTAACGGGTGATTTAGGTCAGCTTGGCTTGAAGCTTTTAAAGGGAATGCTTGTGGATAGTGGCATAAAAAATGAAGAGCTAACGATTTTACGTGATGCAGGTGCGGAGTTTTATGGACAGGATGAAGCATTCCAATCTGGTGCAAGTGGTGCAGGCTGTTCAGCAGCTGTTTTTTTTAGTTACGTTATCCAGCAAATGCGAGCGGGTACCTATAAGCGAGTGCTTCTTGTTGCAACAGGGGCATTACTATCTCCGCTTTCATTTCAGCAAGGTGAAACAATTCCGTGTACGGCACATGCAGTTGAAATTACAATGAAATGAGGCAAAAATTATGGTAATGACATTTGTGTTTGCATTTATTGTCGGAGGTATTATTTGTGCTATCGGTCAATTAATGATGGATGTTGGTAAATTAACACCAGCTCATACATTAAGTACATTAGTTGTAGTGGGTGCCATACTAGATGGTATGGGATTGTATGAACCCATTATTGATTTTGCAGGAGCTGGAGCAACTGTGCCGATTACATCCTTTGGAAACTCATTAACACATGGTGCAATTGCAGAGGCAGAAAAACATGGGCTTGTAGGTGTATTAACGGGTATGTTTGAAGTGACAAGTTCAGGTATCAGTGCAGCTATAATCTTTGGCTTTATTGGAGCATTAATTTTTAAACCAAAAGGAAATATCGATTAGACGAATAACCCTCCCATTTCTACACCGAAAACATATTATAGGTTGTAGAAGGGAGGGTTGCTTTTATGGGATATCAAGGCTGGTGCGCTCAACCGTATGGAGGTAATGTTGGTAGCTGGAACAATAATTATTGCGGAGGCAATGACTATGGTGGCTATTGCTATGGAGGCTATAGCGGTGGCAATAGTTCAACATTTGTTCTAATTGTTGTACTTTTCATTCTTTTAATTATTGTAGGCGCTACTTTCGTAAATTAATGTGACATTAGATAAAGGGCTTTAACTTTTCTTTGGAGTAACATTTCTAAAACAAGTTAAAGCCTTCACTTGTTGCTATGACATGCATACAATAGTGAGAATTAAACTGAATTGTAATGATAGGAGGGGAAACATGAATCGCTCGTTTTTTAATTCAATTGAACAAAAAACAGGAGTATCAATGGAGGAAATCTTCGCATTAGCAAATGCTATTCAACATGCAGATTTTAAAAGCGAAAAACAAGTAAGAAAAATCGTACGACGTGTGGCTAAGGTGTCCAATAGACAAATAACTCAAGAGCTTGAGGATAAGTTAGTACAATCTATTATTCAAGATGGAGCTTCACTAGATTTAGATAAAATTACTAGAATGATGAAATAATATGAGTTTACTATTATGCAAGAAAATATGTCAAATAAGACAGCATAAGGATTGGTTAAATGAATGTTCATTTATAAATCAATCTTTTAAACAGTGTAGAGAAATAAAAAGGGTGTTACGATATGCTGCAGCATTATCGTAACACCTATTTGTTAAATCTCTTTTTCCATAGCACGATGCGGAATGTCAGCATCCATAAATTCAGGTGAAGTGACTGTGTAGCCAAGCTTCTCATAAAAAGGGATAGCATAGCTTTGGGCATGGAGCTTTAGTTTTAGCTTATTCATGGAAATGGCGTGTTTCTCCATTTCCTTCATAATTAAAGCACCCAGTTTTTTTCCACGTTGATCTTGTAAAATGCAAACACGTTCAATTTTCACAGCATCATTTTCAATACTGCGTAAACGTGCAGCACCAACAGGATTGTCGCCCTCATACATAATGAAATGCGTTGCGGTTGCATCCTCTGCATCACATTCAAGATGAAGAGGAACACCTTGTTCTTCTACAAAAACTTTTTTGCGGACTGCAAACGCATCATCATGTTCTTTCTTTGTTTCCACTATCTTTACGTTGTACAAAACTTACTCAGCTCCAGTCAATCGGAATGTTTCATAAGTTGTCCATGAGCCGTCCTCTAATTGATATAGTAGATGAATGCGGTCAATCGTATCTTTTTCATCAACGCCCGTCATACGTAATTGTCCAAAAATATCATCGTGCTCAGAGTCTGTCATTTTTTGTGCAATTGTAATATGTGGGACAAAGACATGCTTTGGTTCGCCGAATGGTACTTTTTCTTGTATAGCTTCGTTGAATGCTACTAACTGTTCAGTTGGTTCAATGCGGAAATAAATCGCATTGGTTGTTGGGAAAAACGAACTTATGCGTGATGCATGAATATTTAAAGGTGCATAATTGGCAGTAAGCTCATCTAATTGCTTTACGATGGATTGAATATCTTCTTCCGTAGCATCAAAGCTGTCTTTTAACGTCATATGCGGAGTAATTTGCGCATAATGAGGATCGTAACGTTTGCGATAAGTGTTCGCTAAATCTTGCAATTTTTTTGATGGAAATGCCACAATACCGTACTTCATAGTCCATTACCTCCCGAAAATAAACAATTATTCTAATTAAGTATAACAGATTTTTACCTTTTCGTAATTTGAATCGCCTAAGATTAATTGAAATTTTCTATCAATGCACGTCTTAAATCAGGCTTCCAGTATTTCCACGTATGATTGCCTTCAAATTCATCATAAAATGTAGAAAATCCTTTGCTAAGCATGAGATTATGCAGTTGACGATTAGGTGTTAAAAAATCTTTTACGGTTTTGTCCATCGTTACAACCTTGTCTTCTCCCTTGCCAACAATGTGATAGATAGAAATCGCCCCTGGATCTTTAAAATTCTCTACAGCCTTCAGAACATCCTCATCTACATAGGGTGATTGCATAATGACCTTACCAAAAATACTTGGGTATTTTAATGCGACCATTAAGGAAGCGGTTGCAGCCATCGAATCACCAATTACTGCACGACTCATTCCCATCTGGTAGGTTGCATATTCAGCATCTAAATATGGCACAAGCTCATGGGCTAAAAAACGCAGATAGGCTTCGTGCTGTTCTCCACTTGGAATATATTTGTAGCGTCGATCCTTAATATCCTTATAAGGAACGAATGCAATAATTAAATTTTCGATTTCATAGTCATCAATCAGCTCATCAGCAAGCTTTGTAATACCCCCAAGCTGGAAGTAATCCCGGCCGTCAGATGCAATCAAAATGTTATATTTATATAGTGGTGAATAATTAGCAGGAACATAAATATAAAGCTGTAATTCCTCCTGTAATGCTTCACTATAGAACTTTAAATCCTGTACAGTTCCCTTATCCAATGGTGACACTCCTTCTTGTGTTTGTAACAAAATTGTACCATATTACCAAAGTAAAGGTATAATAGGTTGGGCTAGACTTATACTAGCAATAAAAACGAAATGAGGGTTAGTTATGCATGATAAAAGTAGTCGAATACACTCTGATGAAGTAGCAAAGGCAGCTCAAGCTGCACTCATTCGTCGCGGTGTAACACTGGAGGATATTGCAGAGATCGTTTATGAAATGCAAAAAACCTATAATGAAGGCTTAACATTAGATCATTGCGTTCATTCTGTCGAGCGGGTTTTACGTAAGCGTGAAGTTCAACACGCTTTATTGGTAGGCATTGAATTAGATGAACTTGCTGAGAAAAAATTATTATCAGCACCATTACAGCAAATAATTGAATCTGATGAAGGATTATTTGGTGTGGATGAAACAATCGCACTCGGATCTGTTTTTACATATGGCAGCATAGCAGTAACAACTTTCGGACACCTAGACAAGCAAAAAATTGGTATTATAAAAAAACTCGATACGGATCCTGGGCATCATGTCAATACGTTTTTAGATGATTTGGTTGGTAGCATCGCAGCATCTGCCGCCTCACGTATTGCACATCGTATGCGCGATTTGGAAGAAGAGGGCGAGACATTTGCAGACATTGAACCACAGGAGCTAGGGCCAAAACCAAAATCACATAATGAGATTTAACATAGTGTTTACGAAATAGTAATGAGCCTCCTCAAATTTAATTGAAGAGGCTCTGTTTTAGTATGGTTAGAATTCTACTTTGTATGTTTATGTAAAGTGACAAAAAAAGTTGTTTAAAGAATGCGAAACATTCAATAATCGGGGCAGATTGTTTAACAAAAATGAAGCTCTTAATTACAAAATTGTTGAATAAAATGGAACCAATTTACAGATCGTTCGTATTAATAGGTAGTAGAATTATCAGAAAAATAGTTGGTTCTCATATAAAAGGGGAGGGGTATATATTGAAGAATTCTTCGAATGTAATTGAATGTCCAAAATGTGGTGGGAAGGAGTTGGGTAAAGGCAAGCATAGTGGATATGGGACAATGTACCCGGACGGTAAGATGAGTTTAGGTTCGGATATTGAATATATTATTTGCACAGAATGTGGTTTTATAATCGAAGGCTATGTAAAAAAACCAGAGAAATTTAAGGGTACACTTTTTTGAGGAAGTATTGTAAATAAAACTACATAAGGGGCTTTCCTTAATGAAGATGAAATTAATCAAGTAACGAATGCGATTTATTAAAAAATCATATTTTTAACCCCGTCCTACATTTAGAACGGGGTTTGAGCTTTTAAAACTTAAATAGCTTTATTTAATTTATTGCATGGAAAGATTACTTTGCGTCATTATAGGCTTTTAAAAACTCTTTTACTTTTTCGCTGTCAGCCTTAAGCTCTAATCCAGTGTTAACTAATGGTGAAACAGTAGATACAGCAGGTTTTTTATTGCCTTGGTAGTAGCTTATAAATTCATCCTGGTTGATGGAGTATAGTATAGCTTTACGTAAGTCCACTGAATCAGATACGGCACGGCCTGAAGTATTCATTTGTAAATATGATACAGCGTTACTGTCAGCAGTATTTAAAGTTAATTTATTATCAGATTTTACTATATCAAGCTTTGTTTCAGGTACTGTCTGAAGTACGTGGATTTCTCCATTACGAAGTGAAGATAGAGCACTATCATTATCCGCGATGAAACGAACATTGATTTTCGCAATTTTTGGTTCAAACTCACTACCAACACGGTATGCTGGGTTTTTCACAAATTGTGCTTCATAATCATTTTTCTTCACAAGAATGTAAGGTCCGCTTGCATATAAATGGTTGTTATATGTTGATGTACCCTCTGTTACTGTTGCTTGATCACCATATGCGATATCCTTATCTGGATTATAGCTAGCTACATCATAAGTATTGATACTTGTTACTTGTTTCTCAGATACAATCCCGCCAGATTGGTGTGCTAAATAATTTAACACCTGAGGGAATGGAGTCGGTGTTGTAATTTTTACAACCTGGTAAGTACCTGTTGCATTTTTTACAGCACCCTTATCTTTTGCTAATTGTGTTACAGAAGCAGGTAGGTTTTGAGAAAGTACATCTAAAATAGATTGGTCTGATCCTGATACTTTTTTATTTTGTAATTCTGCTAAATCTGAAACAATTTCTACAGATTCGATGTTTTCGTGGATACTATAAGTACGGTGATCAGGTACTGATGTTGAATCTTTTGCACGATTTAATGAGAATACAACATCTTCCCCAGACACTAATTCACCTGTATCTACTGCAGCACCATCCTTGATAGCCGCGAAGTGAATATCATCACGTAAAATAAAGTAATACTCTTGATTACCTTCAGCAGTTGCATGGTTATAGGATAGTGATCCATCTGACACAACTTCATCTGTATCCGTTAAGTTGACAAGTCGAACATACATATTTGTATTCAATGTATTGATTGAGCCGTCATTACCTTTAATCGGATCAAGTGATGTTAAAGAATCTAGTGTTTGGTGTAAAATCAATGGTTCTGTCACATTTTTAGATGCATCATTAAATTCAATGCTTTCCCAAACTTGTGCACGCGATTTAGGTAAATGAACAGTTTTTGGATTCACTAATTCAGAGTATATGCCTTGATACTTATTAGAAATATATAAAGGCGCAATATATGCCTGATCGAAAACTAATAGCTGCTCTAATTCTTTATATTTTGCGGCAGCTTCATCACCAGTTAATGTACTTGCTTCATCAATTAAAGCATCTAATTTCGAGTCAGCAACAACACTATAGTCACCACCCGTTTTAAATAAACCACGAACAGCATAATCAGGATTTCCTGTAACTGTTGTCCAGCTAGAAAGTGCTAAATCATAATTGCCCGCCTCTTTTTGGGCAGAGAATGAACCATAATCAGGCTGAATGTTGAGTTTTACATCAAAGCCATTTTTCACTAATTGATCTCGTACAATATTCATATCCTCTTCAGAAGCGGACATGCCTAATAGTTCAATTGTTGAATTGCCTTTTCCTTTTGAATCTTTATTGCCTTCTACGTCCTTTTTTGTTTGAACACAGCCGGACAGTGCTAATACTGCTATGAATAACAATATAAGTAATCTCTTCATGTAAGAACCTCCATCTTAATTTGTTTTTGGATCTAAAGCATCCCGTAATCCATCCCCTAAAAAATTAAAGGAAAGAACGAGAAGCATAATACAAAGACCTGGGAAAATCGCAACATAGGAGTGTGTTTCCAGGTACGTACTACCAACCTTTAAAATATTGCCCCATTCAGGGATATGTGGCTCAATGCCAAGCCCTAAAAAACTTAAACTACTTGTTGAAATAACAGCTCCACCAATTGTTAGAGTTGCTTTAACAATCATTGGTGCTAATGAATTAGGAACGATATGCTTAAAGATGATTGAGGCATCAGAAGCACCTAATGCTCTAGCTGATTCCACAAATTCGAAATTAGCAAGCTGCATAACATTAGCTCGCATTGTACGAGCATATGTAGGAATAGCTCCAACACTAAGAGCAATGATTAAATTAACCGTATTGGCTCCAAAAGCAGCAATAATCGCAATAGCTAATAAAATACCAGGAATCGCATATAAAATATCAAGGCTACGCATGATAATGTTGTCTGTAGCTTTGCCATAAAAACCTGAAAACGCTCCAAGCACCCCCCCAATAAGTGCGGGAATAATGGTTGAGAAAAAGCCAACAATCAACGATATTTGTGCACCGAAAATAATGCGAGAAAATAAATCTCTGCCATAATTATCAGTGCCAAGTGGGTATTCCAGTGACGGTGTTTGTAGCAAAGCACCATAGTTATTTTCCGTAGCCAAATCATAGTCAAATGTCCACGAGCTTGTGACAGATAATGAAAATATTAAAACTATGAAAAATAACCCGAAAACGGCCATTGTATTACGTAAAATCTTTTCCCAAATGTTTTGCCATTTTTCTATGGATGATGGATTTGTCTTTCGTGCCTTTTGAATAAGGCTATAACCTAGTAATGTTGCAAAAAGATTGCCAGTAAGAGTTGCAAATAACAGCAATATACCAGGCAACAGCATCCATTTTGGAGAAGATTTTGGTGTAACAAATTTGATACATAAAATTAGCATCACAATATAAAAGAGTGCAAGGCACAGGAAAAGCCCCATCGCAACTAAAAAGGTATCTGTTACATACTGCTTAAACAGGTTAAGTGCTGAAATACCGATGATGAATAGCTGTGTAATAAGTGCATACGCAGCAAAAGTATATTCAGCTGTCTTTTTCTTAGACACAAGCATAAAAGCAAATGATGCTGAGAAAATATTACCTGTAGCTACTGTTAAAAATAATGGATATCCAAGGAGACGAGTACTTTTTTTAATCTCACCTAGCTTTGCTAAATTCTGTTTGATTCGAACAGTTAGGAAACCAACATAAGCGGTGGTAATCGCATAAATTATAAAAAAGGTACATACTATTGGTCGCCAGCTTTGGTTAGAGAAATCGTAGCTATAAGCTAGAAACAATAAAGAGAACAGGAAGGAAAAGACAAATGTAAAATGAGCATTGACATATTCCTGTGTAATCTTCAAGAGTAGTTTGACATGTAAGATGTTTTTCACAGATGCTCCCCCTTTAAGACTTCTTCATTTTTGAGCGAATGCGCGGATCGAAAAAGGCATACAAAATATCAATGAAGAGGTTAACAATCGAAATTGTAATAGCGATGTATACGACCCCACCTAGAATCGCTGGGATATCAGGGATAAACTGTTTGTCAACGATATAGCTACCAATACCACTGATATTAAAAACCTTTTCTGTAACTGATGCCCCTCCTAACATGCCGCCGAAGAGAAGCCCGATTACTGTAATAATAGGAATCATGGCATTACGAATCGCATGCTTTGAAATGACTTTAAATTCATTTAAACCTTTGGCCTTTGCTGTAATAATGTAATCCTCATGTATGACCTCAAGCATGCTCGATCTAGTCATACGGGCAATAGAAGCAGTAATAGATGTACCTAAAACTATTACTGGCATAATTAGAGATAACCAGTTTTGCGGATTATATGTAGCTGGTAACCACTGTAGCTTTAGCGCGAACGTCAAAATAAAGATCAAGCCCTGCCAGAAGCTTGGAATAGATAGTCCGATTAAAGCAATGAACATAAATGTATAATCCAAATAGGAATTTGGACGAACCGCTGAAATAATGCCAACCGGAATGGCAATAGCAATTGCCATTAACAATGAAAGGACGGCAATTTCAAGTGTGACAGGAAATTTATTTGCAATACTGTGAGTAATGTCTTCTTTCCCTGCAAAGGAAGTACCTAAATCGAAAGTGAATAGACCAGATAAAGCATTCCACAGCTGAGAGAAATAAGGTTGATCTAGGCCGTGAATGCGATTAAAATTTGCAATTTGTTCAGCCGTTGCCTCGACCCCTAATAAATTTCTTGCGGGATCGAATGGAGACAAATACAAAATTGTAAAAACTAGTGTAGCCACTCCTACAATAACAATGAAGCTTTGTAGTATTCGTTCAATGATGAATTGTAGAAATGGATTCGCATATAAAAGGAGTACTACATAAAATAAAGCAGCAGGTAAAAACGTAAAAGACAGGAATTTTCTATTTTTTAGTTGTTCACTAAAAAACTGTAAATATGAGAGATCCTCTATGCCTTCCTTTAATAAATCCTGCTCAATAAATTGCTGGATTTTTGCTTGAGCTAATCTAGAAGCTGTCTCCTGTATTTGCTTTTCAGATACTGTTTCATGAAAGAATGTAGCCTTTGCTAATTCTTGTTCTGCAAATGTAGATTGCCATTTTGCCAATAAACCTTTTTCCTCGTAGTACAGCCACCGTTGTTCAAAAGCTTGTTTGTATTGTTGTGATTGTTTTCTTTTTCGATAGAAATAGTATGTAATTGGATGGACCAAAATACTTAAAAGAAAGAGCAACACATTATAGAGTTTTTGAGTTTTGAGCTTTTGATAAACCGCGAAAAAGAATACATGTTCTGTAGTTGCTGAATGATTGTTTGATATATCCATGCATTTCCTCCAAACGTAAGTTAAGTAAGGTTTAAGCAATTAAGCCTTCACTACTGATTAGTTTATGCAATATCTCGCTGACTCGTTATAGAAGTGATTGTCCTACTGACTGGATGCGGGATGACATGTTTTGTACTATATTGTATAATTCCTATCAGTATTGTAAAGTATGTATTATACTTGTACTTAAGTCAATCACAAAATTTAAAAAGGGTGGATGGAATGAGTGAAAAGTTTCTAGAAATCAATAATCTTCATGTGTCCTTTCTGACAGGAGAGACAGAATTTGAAGCAGTTAAGGGTGTTAGCTTTCATCTAAGTAAAGGTGAGACGCTTGGAATAGTAGGAGAATCAGGTAGTGGAAAAAGTGTTACAGCTCGGTCAATCATGCGTTTACTACCAACACCCCCTTCATTTTTGAAGTCAGGCAGTATTTTATTTAAAGGACAAGAAATAACCTCTTTGAGTGAAAAGCAAATGGAAGCAATTCGCGGACAAGATATTAGTATGATTTTTCAAGATCCTATGTCATCCACAAACCCAACTATTCGAATTGGGGAACAAGTAGCTGAAAGTTTAATCAAGCATCAATCAATGTCCAAAGCTGAGGCCTATAAACAAACAATTGAGCTATTAAAACTTGTAGGTATACGGGAGCCTGAAGAACGCTATAAGCAATATCCACATGAATTTTCGGGAGGGATGAGGCAACGTGTCATGATTGCTATGGCATTAGCCTGTAACCCATCTTTACTCATAGCAGATGAACCGACTACAGCACTTGATGTAACAATTCAAGCGCAAATTTTAAAATTAATGCGCAATATGCAAAAGAAAATGGGTACCTCGATTATTTTGATAACGCATGATTTAGGCGTAGTGGCCGGTATGTGTGATCGACTGATTGTCATGAAAGAGGGAGAGATTGTTGAGCAGGGAACTACAGAGGAGATTTTTGCGAATGCTCAACATCCATATACAAAAAAACTATTGAATGCTTTGCCAAAACTCCATGAGAAAAAGCAGCCAAAACCGAATGCACATATGCAAACTGGCAGCAATCAACATAAACCATTAATTGAAGTGACACATCTTTCAAAGGAATTTGAATTAGGGCGTGGTCAAACAGTAAAGGCAGTTAATGATTTATCATTTCATATTTACCCTGGAGAGACATTGGGATTAGTGGGCGAATCAGGCTCAGGCAAATCAACGACTGGACGAACGATTTTACAGCTCCATCAACCTACATATGGAGAAGTCTTATATCAAGGAATACCCATTACAAGATTAACGAAGAAACAGTTGAAGGCAATGCGTCGTCATATGCAAATTATTTTCCAAGACCCATATTCTTCGTTAAATCCTCGAAAAAAAGTCGTAGATATTATTGGAGAAGCTTTAGATATTCACAAGCTAGTCAAAACAAATGAAGAACGTCAGCAGCGTGTCGAGGAATTACTTGAACTTGTAGGCTTAAACAAAGAACATGCAATGCGTTATCCACATGAATTTTCAGGTGGTCAACGTCAACGTATTGGAATAGCAAGAGCTTTAGCAGTGGAGCCAAATTTTATCGTTTGTGATGAACCACTATCAGCACTGGATGTTTCTATACAAAAGCAAATTGTAGATTTGTTAAAGGATTTACAGCAGCGCCTGGGCTTAACATACTTATTTATTGCCCATGATTTGTCTATGGTGAAGCATATTAGTGATCGTGTAGCAGTCATGTATGGTGGTAAAATTGTCGAACTTGCAGAAAGTGAGGAGCTCTATGCAAATCCTCAACATCCTTATACACAAGCTTTATTACGCTCCATACCAATTCCTGATCCAGCAATCGAAAAGCAAAAATATGCGGAAACTGAAAATGAAGAAACACAACTAAGCTATGAGATTGAAAATAGTCAGCTTGTTGAAGTATCTCCAAATCATTGGGTTGCCATTGCAGCTACATAGCTTGAATGTAGTAGCTTGATATTTTACAATAGAAGCAATGTGAAACTTTTAATTGCTAGGGTTACGGTTTTCCTAGAGATGATTAGTGGAACTAGTTGTACTTTAGGGAGGTTCCTTAAAGTGTAATGGAAGATGAATAGTTGTGAGGGACCTATAACATGAAGATGCAGGATATAAAAACATTAATAACGAGTGGTACTATTATTCTAGCTGTTGCACTATATATGATTTTTGGTAGATCACCAGCTGAAGAAAAAGATGCAACATCGACAGATCAAAACGGCATCATTTCCATTGAACGGGTTGAAGAAAAAACAGGAAATAAACGTTTTACAGTCGACTTTATTAAAGCATATGATGGTGATACAATTCAGGCGACAATTAATGGCAAGAAGGAAAAAATTCGCTTATTGATGGTTGATACACCGGAAATGAATTACAACAAAGGTGAAGCACAGCCTTTTGCTGAAGAGGCAAGAGACTATACGATTAACTTGTTAGAAAACGCCAAAAAGATAGAAGCAGTTTACGATGTAGGACCAGAAACAGACAATTACGATCGACTGTTAGCCTATGTTTTTGTGGATGATGTGTTATTACAGGAATCGTTATTGAAGGAAGGGCTTGCGGCAGTACGTTTTATTCATAAACCAAATAATACGTTTGAGGATGAATTTAGAGATATTCAGCAAGAAGCCGAACAAGAAAAATTAAATATTTGGTCACACGATAATTACTTCCAAAAAGATGGATTCCATCCGGAAGTATTAAATTAACCATAAAAAAACATTTACTGTATATAATCAGTAGATGTTTTTTTAATTTAATTAGAAGGAATGCAGATTTTCGGATACAACGCAAAGGTATTTACTTCCATAAATAATTCCTTTACAATAAAATAAATAAACGTTTATTTATTTTATTGTGAGGGATGATAAAATGGCAAGAACAATTAACAATAAACAGAGACTAGTGAAACGAAATGCCATATTAAAAGAAGCAAAAAGGCAATTTCCAAGAGAGGGTTTTTCTAAGACTACTCTTTCTAGTATAGGGAAGGCAATAGGTATTAATCCTGCTACCATTTTGCTTTATTTTCCTAGCAAAGAGGATTTATTTGAGAATACCGTTAAAGAAGCATTTCAAGAAACCAGAAAAGGACATCTTTATTTACCAGAAGGCTTAGTACTGGCAGAACAATTAGAGCAGATGGTGAGGCATCATGTGAGACAGTATCATGAAGATCCAACAAACCTACGAATTTTACAATATCTGTTTTCCCAATCTGGAAGGTTTCCAGAACTAGAGCAAGAAGCCATTTCCATCACTTACGAGTTTGTGGAGAGAATGACTGGATTGTTGAAGGAGCGTTCTAGTTCAAATGAAACTGAACAAGAGCTTCGCGATAAAACGTGGGCTTATTTATCTTTCTTAAGTGGATTTACGATGATTATGCTTGAACCTGAAAAATATCCATTATGGGAGGGAATTGTAAAACAAGGGGTTAGACTACTTGAAGCATAGAGGAGTTAAAGAAACATGATTCATAGCGAAATCAAGAAAGTAATGATGCTCTATAGTAGCAAGTTGAATGAAATGTTTCCAAATCAAGTTCTAGGTATCTATTTATATGGCTCAACCGTTTTAGGTGCATTTCATCCTGAATGCAGTGATATTGATTTTGTTACAGTTTTTAGTCAAGAATTGTCGGGCAAAGAATTGAAAAAACTATCGCATCTTCATAAGAAGATTCGAGTTGAAAATCCATTGGTCAAAAAGTTTGAATGTGAATATTTATCCTTGGATGAGCAGAATCAATTACATTTACATAAAGCTTACCCGTTTTTTGAAGGTACAAAGTGTAAGGGAAAAAGAAGGCTTATGAAAATTGCGCTTTATCAGCTTGTTCATGACTCATATGCTGTTTACGGTCCAAATTTTTCTACTTATTACTCAAATAAAGTTTTGAATGATGATGTTATGCAGGAGATGGAATACAATCTTAACCACTATATAGCGAGTAAAGTTTCCAAAAGCTATTTGTTTTTATTCGATTCTTGGATTGAGTTCATTGTATTAACCCTATGCCGAGTGTACTATACATTGAAAACAGGAAAGATTACGTCAAAGGAACTGGCGTGTGAAGAAGTGATAAAGGACTTCGATTTAAGCTATTCTGATATTCTTCAAGAGGCACTTAGAATTAGAGGGAGAGTCCAAGACAAGTCCAAATATACAAATCGATGGGAACGAAAGAATGCAACGATCCATTTTATAAACTCTTTGAGTGAGTATTGTAATCGCGCTTTTTTATCTAGATAAATGCGGAATTAGTCCCTTAAGATGAATACTTCAAACTTAGTGGTAAAACATGAGATTTGTGATTTCACTATCTCATGTTTTTTATTTTCAAAAAAACGAGCTTGCAAAATTTATGAAATATGTATATATTGTATATAAAGTATATATACAATATTCAAAATAGGGTACAGAAGTTTTAAAAAAGGTAATGTACATTAAAATGCTTAGGGAAGGAAATTTATTTATGAAATGGATAAAACTTTTATTAATAGGATGGTCAACGTTAGTTGCAAGTCTTTTCTTAGCTTCTCTTTCTGGTGAAATTTCTGCACATTTGTTTGATGCATCAAGGGATTTGCAAAATTTTATAAAGGGTCTTTTGATGAGTGGGCTGGTCGTTCCTATTGTTTTGTATTTATATCAGCATGTCTATCGAATGACTGGCAGTAAACCCAGTACGCCCGTATATTCATGGAAAAGGCTGTATCACTTTTTTACTGGGGTTTTCTTGGCAATTGCACTGGCTTCATTGGGACTCATAATTGCTGGTTATCAAGGATGGCTAATCATTGAAGACTGGCATGCCCCTAATCAGTGGTATGGTGCGTTACTAATCAATATTATTTTTGCTTTCTTTTATGAAGCTTTGCCAGAGGAATTGGGGTTACGAGGATTGTTATATGATGTGTTACGTTATCGATTTGCCACTTGGCTTTCAGTATTATTGCAAACCTTACTATTTGTATTAGTCACTATTGCAGTTGCCTTGATTCAAGCACTTGTGGGATTAACCCCAGGAGTATCTATTAACATCGGTTATATTATTTTAATTCTATGCTTTGGATTATGTTTGCAGCTACTTCGTCTATGGACTGGGAGTCTTTGGACATCAATTGGTTTTCATCTAGCATATTTAGAAATCATGAGATTTGCCATCTCACCGCATCAATACGGTGTATCACCAATCATAACCTACGACGGTTCAATGCCTGAACTCGGTGCCTTAATTTCTGTCATTATGATGGTTATTGGGGGTATCATTGTCTCACTCGTTATACTAGGTGCTAAGCGTTTTATACGGAAAAGTACATAATTAAAACGACCCACTAATTTCATTTTTCAATGATTGGGTACGATTATGACTTAAATCAAATTAAAGAAAGTCGATTCCTTTTTATACCGGGAATCGACTCTTTTAGATTACATCTGTTTTGACGTTTTATATTATAATATGTAAAACAACTGTTCGTTATTTTACATCCTTTGACCACTCTGAAACCTTCTCTTCATTGTTTTTAATCCATTTTTTTGCCGCTTCTTTAGGATCAGTGCCTTCCATAATATCAAACATAACGCTTTCTATATCTTCTGCAGTCCAGTGGAAGTTTTTAAGAACACTATATGCGCCTGGATTATCCTCTTTCAATCCATTGCGTGCGAATGTGCCAATAAATTCTTCAGCACCGTAAATACCTTTAGGATCGTCTAAATATTTTAAATCAAAAGCATTAAAGATCCAGTGTGGGGACCAGCCAGTAATAATAATTTCCTCGTTTTTAGCTAATGCCTGACTAAGTGCTGCTGTCATGGCACCAGCTGATGAGGTAAGTACATGCCAGCCCTCAAGGTTATGATACTCCTTATAAGCATTTTCTGTTGTCACCATCATATTTGCTCCTGGCTCAATACCTGTAATTGTTCGATTAGCCTCGTTTGTTAAATCTTCAATAGAATTTACATCCATATAACTTGGGACAACTAAGCCAATCTTAGCCCCAGTTAGATTTTCTCCCAAATCGTCTAGTTTATTCTTATACTTTTCAACTTGAGGGGCATGCGTTTGTGGTAGCCATGCTGATACCATACCATCAACCTCACCATTAGCAAGAGCCTCCCACATAATGCCATTATCAAGAGGCGTTAATGTGACATCGTATCCCAAGTTCTCTAAAACTTGTCCTACTACGTGTGTAGAGGCAACTTCAGTATCCCATTCCACATAGGCTAAATTAATCGCTTCATTGTTGGAGTCATCACTAGCTGAGCCACACGCCGTTAATAGCAACATGATTCCCAAAGCCAATCCCATTTTTAATAATTTATCGAACTTCATAAAATCTCTCCTTATTATAAGTTTTATGTTTCAGATAAACTGCATGAATAGCTACTTCTATAAAAATTTTAAAATACTATAAACTAAAAATTAGCAAGTAACAACTTAAAATTAACAAAGAGTTGTTACTTTTGTCAAATCACTAAAATGGAATAAATCTCTAGATGACAAACAATCTAAACTTATTGTCCATGGATTTTTAGGAATGACAGGGAGCTGAGTGGGAATGTAATGGGAGAATATCTAATGACCCATCTTCAAATCAATGCATTTAAGGAAGCCCATAAATCAAAATTTTGCCCACATATGATAGGTGAAAATGGATACTTGGGTTTGAGGAGGCTAAGAATGCATTGGATATCCATCATTCTGATTGGAATAGCTGCTAATTTAGATAATTTAGGAATAGGTCTTGCTTATGGTGTGAAACGGGTGAAAATACCTGCTCTATCTAACGCAGTTATTGCTATTATGTCAATGATTGTCACATTTGTTGCAGTAACAGCGGGGGGAACAATCGTTGAATATATATCCCCTCATATCGCAAATTTGCTAGGAAGTCTATTGCTTTGTACGATTGGATTCTGGACATTAGTGTCCAATCGTTTCTCTCAGCAAGGGATTGCAGAACAACCTGAATTATTTGATGAGGATAAGGACCATATTATTTCATTTAGAGAAGCAATAACACTTGGTTTTATCTTATCTGCTAACTGCTTAGCGGGGGGTATTGCTATTGGCGCACACGGTATTTCAGTCATCTGGACAGTGATTTCTATTGGAACATTTTCATTCATTACAGTTGGAATCGGTAGTCATTTCGGAAATTTACTAACTAAAACTTTTATTGGAAAATACTCAGCGGCTATATCAGGCTGGTTACTCATAATGATTGGGGTTTTGGAAATTTTAGGATAGTGAAGGTTCATTTATGTAAGGGATATCACAAATTTTTCGTGTGATATCCCTTTTATTGTAGAAAATTTGACATATTAAGGACGAATTTAGTTTAGCAGTTGACATACGCTGGCATCAACGATTATTCTTGGAAATAGAAGTGTAATTGAGAATAATTTTCGTTTACATGAAAATGCTTTCAATCTAAATATTGTGAACCGAAATTTTTTCAATTATAATGTTTTGTGGAAATTAAACGAATATATTCCATTGAGGAGGAGTTCAGCACATGAAGAAAATAATGATGTTCGTCATGCTAGCAACGGTAGTTATTTTCAATTTAGGGTTAACACAAGCATCTGCCCAGCTATCTGACGGCACTCATTCCATAAAATATCAGGTCAATAAGCCTGAAAGCAGCTCAGTTTCCATTGCCAATGATTATTTTGTAAAACCAGCAAAGATAACTGTGAAAAATGGTACGGCGACAGTTCAAATTACCTTGAAAAATAGTAAATGGATTACTAAATTTCAGCCACCTGGTGGAGCAACCGTAGTCAGTGAAGATAAGGCAGCAGATACGCGAATGGTGCAATTCACAGTGAAAGATTTAACGAAACCTGTTGTGACTTCAATGAAAATTGATATTGATGATATTAATTATCATCATGAATATAGCGTTGCATTAGTTTTTGATGCAGCATCTACAGGAAGCTCAGCAGCGCCAAAGGCTAATGATGTAAAAGCATCAACGAATTCAACTACTGAAAGTCAAGTGCCAAATCCACAAACAAGCGATACAACACCCTATTTATTAATCGTTGCATTAGTGGGATCAGCATTTTTACTTTATAGAAAAAAACTACAATCCAAAACGGAGGGTCAATAATGACTAAAAAACGTCAATCACGCGCAACAAAAATGGTTCTAGCTTCATTGCTAGCAGCATCTCTAACAGTACCATCATTTGCATCAGCAGCTGAGGTAGTGACGACAAACACGGAAGTAAAGGCTGAGACTACAACAGAGCAAAATGGTTCACAAGTAACTTTCCAAACATTTAAAACTGGATCTGACGAAGCTGGTTATATGGATAAATATTTTTCAGAAAAAGCCGTTCTTGTTAATAAAAATGGTACATACACTCTGCAAATTGCAGTAGTTGCTGATTTCAGTAAAGTGATTCCTGGTTTTCAAGTAAAACAAGATGATAAATTTGTAGATGCGAAAATTGAAGCTCAAAATGATGGAACTAGCATAATTTCATTTCCAATAGTACCAAATGTTAAAACTCCTGCAAAAGTACATGTAGTAGCTGGTACGATGGATAAATGGTATGAATTCGATTTAAAAGCAGTAGAAAATAACGAAGCAACGTCTACTGAAGAAAATGGAAAAACTGAAGAGGTTAAAGAAGAAGTAAAAGAAGAAGTTAAGGAAGAAGTTAAAGTCAATGATGTTGCAATTACTGTTTACAAAAACGGTACTTCTGAAGAATCTATGATGAAGCAATATATTGCACCTAAAGTAGGCGTATCAGTAGTAGATGGTAAAAACATCGTAACGATGACATTCCCTCAAGGCCAATATGTTAAAGGATTCACAGTCGAAGGGAAAGCAGCAACTTTAGTAAGTGAAGATAAAGCAACAAATGCAAGTATGTACTCATTTGAAGTGGCGGACTTAAAGAAACTTGTGAATGCTCAACTGCGTATTGTTGTAAATGAGTCAGGCGTGAACTATGATACCAACCACCAAGTACAATTCAGCATTGCAGTGGAAGGCGCAGTGAAGCCAGTGGTGAATCCATTTAAAGATATTAGCAATGATGGTAATAAAGAAGCAATTCTAGCATTATACAGCAAGGGAATTGTGAAGGGGCAAGATAACTTCAAACCATACGACAATATTACACGCTCTCAATTTGCGTTAATGATTGCTCGTGCATTAAATTTATCATCAACAACAGATGCTGGATTTAAAGATACAGCAGCACTTGATGCAGAACGTAAACAAGCAATCAATGCTTTAGCAGAGGCTAAAATTGTTGTGAAAGCAGAGAACTTTAATCCAAATGGTACACTTACTCGCCAGCAGGCAGCTGTAATGATTTACCGTGCAGTAGCGCATGTTGCAGGGAAAGAAATGAACTATGGTGATCCAAGCCTATCTTATTATGCTGATGGCGCAACTGTAACAAGCGAAGAAGCGAAAAAAGCGTTTGCCCTTCTAAATACAGGTAAAATTATGACTGGCTCTGTCAATGCTGAAGGTAAAACAGTGATTAATGCAAACAGTCCTTTAAAACGCACACAAATGGCAAAAATTTTAAATGGTGCATTACAATACATGAGTAAATAGTATTATTACAGCAACTTCCTTTCTCACTTATTTGAGGAAGGAAGTTACTGTGCTTTTCAAGAATTTGGAGGGATTTTCATCGTGATTAGCAACAAAAAAATATATCAAGCATTACTATTCAGCTCTATTTTGCTGATGCTTTTCCCTCCATTTCATTGGCTTCAGGTCAATGCTGAAGAAACTATAATTGAAAATGGAAGCTATCAAGTTGAACTAAGTTTTTCATCTATGGAGGGACTGGGAGAAAATATTTTTAGCGAAGTGGCTACTCTAGATGTAAAGAATGGTCAGTATAAACTAGAGCTATCACTGGAAAAGCAATGGATTGTCACAGACATCCAAATGAAACAGCTAGATGATGATATAACTTCCACTGTTGGGCACGAAAATTTAGTTCAGCTTGATGTCAAAGATATACATCTACCGATTAGGGTAAACGGTGTAGTACACACATCTTCTGTGGAGTCCCTCTCTTTTTTGCAGGAACTCCAAATAAATGTGCAAACACTAAGACCGCTAAATGAGGAGACTATCCCAGATACAGATAATGAAGAAACTACTTCGAAAGATACAGTATCTGAAGAACGGACGTTGAATTATGTATTGCTGGTAGATGGCAAAAATGAGCCTTCTATAATGAATACATATGTAAAACCAGTGGCAAAGATCATAGAAAAAGATGGTATATACTATGCTCAAATGACAATATTAAAATCCGCATGGATAACAGGATTTACTGTAGATCAACATGGAAATCAGGTAGAGCCAAAGCAAGTCTCTATTGTTGATAATGTTAAAATTGTTGAATTTGTTGTTAATGATTTTGAACAGCCTATACGTATGTGGGTGAAAGTTGATATTCCTGAGATCTCTTATTATCATCAATATTTCGTTAATCTAAAATTTGAACAGCAGCAAGTTGCCAAGCTTTTCAATAAGCCTTTTGAAGTGAATTCCTCTGAGCAAGTGAATAGCGTGATACCACAGATAATTGAGAAAGAAGTTGAAAAGCAAGCTCCAGTAATAGTGGTAGAGGAAAGCATATCCAAACCGGCTCTGCCAAGGCTTCCTTCACTTCAGCCAACTATGCCAAAGGAGGAGCAGTTAGCATTTGACCGTACATTTGATGCTCCTACAGAAGATGATGAAAAAGAAGAGGCTGAGGAAGCAGAAATAAAGAAAGAAATCACTACTGAAAAACCATCGCAAGATTCAAAAGTTAATCAGCAGCTTGCACAGTTAAATGTAGTAAAGGTAATCCTGCTTATAGGAGTTTGTATGTTATCGGGCTTATTGCTCATTCGACGTATCAAAAATTCGAAAAAAGATATGACTGAACAGAAATAAATAGGAGATGACAGTATGCAAAAGAAACGGAAATGGTTGCTGGTAATGGCAGCATTGATGTCATTAGTATTACTAGTTGTTGGCTGTAGTGATAGCAGTAAACAAGAAAATAAGGGAGAATCAACTGAAAAAGAGCAGGTTTCTGCTAAAGCTACTGAGAAGAATGAACAGCGTATCATTGCTGGTACTGTTGTTATTGCAGAAATAATGGATAAGCTTGAGTTGGATGCTATAGCAGTACCAGAAACGGAGAAAAAATTAGCAAAACGTTTTGATGGTCTGCCAACTATCGGTAATGCGATGGAACCAGACATGGAAATTGTGAAATCATTAAATCCGACAGATGTGTTATCAGTATCTACGTTAGAGTATGATTTACAAGATAAATTCAAGCAATTAAATATTCCAGTCAATTTTTTAAACTTTCAAAGTGTAGATGCGATGCTTTCTGAGATTCAAAAACTTGGTGAACGCTATGAGCGAGAAGCACAAGCTGAAGAGTTAGTGAAGGGATTACAAAAAAATATTGAAGCTGTTCAAAATGTAGCTGGCAATAAAGAAGGACCTCGCGTACTCATTTTACTTGGAATTCCTGGTAGTTATTTAGTGGCAACTGAAAATTCTTATGCGGGCGATTTAGTGAAACGTGCTGGTGGTATCAATGTGATGGAAGGACAGGACGCTGAATACTTAGCTTCAAATACTGAGTATCTCCATAATAGTAATCCTGATATCATTTTGCGCTTATCTCATGGCATGCCTGACGAAGTAGTAAAAATGTTTGATGAGGAATTTAAAACAAATGATATTTGGAAGCACTTTGAAGCGGTTAAAAATGGCAAAGTCTACGATTTAGAGGAGGAGTTATTTGGCACTACAGCCTCCTTACAAGTACCACAAGCTTTAGGACAACTGATGGAAATCTTCTATCGAGAATAGCAATCTGAAAATGTCGCTCATATCACAAGCATAGTCTTGTCATAGAGCGCTTTTCTTATAGCTTAAATGCTGACTAAAAAATGACGGAATTTGAAATGAAAAAGGAAGTCCAATATGACAAAAAAAATTGTAAGTTTTTCAATTGTAATTGTATTATTACTTGTCTCAACAGTTTATGCAGCGACAACAGGTAGCATTAAGATGGGCTTTTTCGAATTTATAGGGGCATTGTTTGAGGATGGAAATAGTCAAATGGAGGCCATCCGAGATTTACGTTTTCCGCGTATTATCGTTGCCCTATTTGCTGGAGCGGCTTTATCTGTTTCAGGGGTCCTGTTACAATCTGTGATGCGCAATCCTTTAGCAGATGCAGGTGTAATCGGTATATCTTCAGGGGCAGCATTTGTACAGCTCTTTATAATTTCCTTCTTTCCCGCATTATTTTTCATGACACCTGTATTAGCCTTTATTGGCGGGGCATTTGCCTGTGCACTCGTGTTTGCGTTGTCATGGAAGTCAGGGTTAAGCCCGTTGAAACTCATATTAGTTGGGATCGCGATTAATGCTATGTTTACAGGACTAACAGAGGCATTTATAAGTCTAGGTGGCTCATTAAATACGTCAGTCACGGGTGTCATTGGCTCAAACCTAACGATGCGTACATGGAAAGATGTTTCGACAATTGTTACATATGGTACTGTTGGTTTAATAGCAGCTTTCGCGCTGTATAGTTGGTGTAATCTTCTTGTCTTACAAGATAAAACAGCGAAAAGCTTAGGCTTTCCTGTTGCACGAGCACGACTAATAATTGCTGCTGTAGCAGTATTATTATCGGCTGTTTCTGTTGTTGTAGCGGGCGTTATTTCATTTGTTGGTTTGTTAGTACCACATATTGCTCGTCGCTTAGTGGGACATGATCATAAGGTGCTTATTCCCTTTACAGCCTTAGCTGGAGCATTACTGATATTAGTGGCTGACACGATTGGACGTACAATAGTTGCCCCAATTGAAGTACCAGCTTCAACCATTATGGCGATTATCGGTGGGCCGTTCTTAATATTCCTATTACGAAAAGAGTGACGAAACATGGACATACAAAATATTATCGTATCGCATGATAATACCCGAAATCATTTAGATGGTGTATCAACAATTATCCAAAAGGGGAAAATCACAACAATTATAGGACCTAATGGCTGCGGAAAATCAACATTATTAAGTGTTATGTCACGTAATAATATGCCAAAGTCAGGGAATGTATCATTAGAAAACAAGGATTTACTGCATTATAAATCAAAAGAGTTTGCTAAAAAATTAGCCATTGTTTATCAGCAAAATGAAATTCCAAAGGATTTAACGATTGAAAAGTTAGTAAGCTTTGGACGTTTACCGCATCAGACAATACTGAAAAGAAATCATGAGGAGGACGCTAAAGCTATTGAATGGGCACTTGCTTGTACAAATTTACTCGAAAAACGCAATAACGATTTAGAGGCTTTATCGGGTGGAGAGCGTCAGCGAGTATGGATTGCCATGGCCTTAGCGCAGCAATCTGAAATTTTATGCTTGGATGAGCCGACAACCTATTTGGATATTTTCTATCAAATTGAATTATTGGAGCTAGTAAAGACATTAAATGAGGAACATGGCTTCACAATTGTTATGGTACTTCATGATATTAATCAGGCAATTCGTTATAGCGATCATATTATCTTGATGAAGGCAGGACAAATAGTCGCCGAGGGTGCACCAAGAGATGTGATTACAAGGGAAGTTATTAAAGAGGTGTATGGAGTCGAGGCTATTTTTCACGAGGATAAGCAACTTGGATTTTACATGGTTCCCCTTGGTATTTAGGTGGTGACAGTATGAAAAAATGGACTTCTAAGCTATTAACAATAGTATACTTAGCTATATTTTTATTTTCTGGCTTTTCTTTAGCAAAGTATTTATATACGTATTATGAAACTTCTAAATCTCTGGAAGAAGTGCAAACGATTTATGAATCTTCATTGGCTGCTCATGATAAAGCATCTAAAGAAAAAAAGAATGAGGAACCTCTATCGCCCTATACTATTCGACCGCAATTTGAAGACTTGCTTGCTGTCAATAAAAATATCGTTGGATGGATTTCTATCGATGGCACAAAGTTAAATAACCCTATTCTTCAAAGCGACAACAATGATTTTTATTTAAACCATAATTTTAAAGATAGAGAAAGTCGTGCGGGAAGTGTCTTTATGGATTACCGCAATGAAGTACAGACTATCAATCGAAATACTATTTTGTATGGTCATGCCATGAAGAATGACACAATGTTTGGCAGTCTAAAAAATTATTTAAAGCAGGATTATGCAAATCAATATCCTATTATTTACTTAGACACATTATATGAAGGATACGATGTTGAAGTCTTCGCAGCCTATGAGACAACCATTGATTTTTATTATATTGAAACAGAATTTGATAGCGATGAGGCTTTTCAAACATTTTTACACGATATTCAAGCACGATCTTTGATTGAAATGAATGTAGATGTTGGTCCAAAGGATAAAATACTAACTTTGTCTACTTGTAAAGATTCAGTTTTAAGTGATGATCATCGTTTTGTTGTTCAAGGTAAATTAGTAAAACGCTGATAGATAGGAGTTTTCCCAATTTAAATGGGAAAGCTTCTTTTTGTTTGATGAAAATACTTTAGAAATAAGGAGATTTCTCTGGCCAGGCTAGAATTTGATTAGGCTCTAGAGAAAACGCTCGGGTTGAGCCAGCAACTGCTCGGACCCAAAAGAAAAACACTCGGGTTGAGCCCAAAACAGCTCAGGTCCCAGGATAAACGCACAGGGTGGGTCCGAAACAGCTCGTGTCCCCAGGAAAAACCCTCAGGCCGGGCTCAAAACAGCTCGGGTCTCCAGGAAAAACGCTCAGGCCGGGCTCAAAACAGCTCAGGTTCCCAGGAAAAACGCTCAGACCGGGTCCAAAACAGCTCGGGTCTTCAGGAAAAACGCTCAGGCCGTGCCCAAAACAGCTCGGGTCCCCAGGAAAAACGCTCAGGCCGGGTCCAAAACAGCTCAGGTCCCCAGGAAAAACGTTAGGCCGTGCCCAAAACAGCTCGGGTCCCCAGGAAAAACGCTCAGGCCGGGCCCAAAACAGCTCAGGTCCCCAGGAAAAATGCTCAGGCCGTGCCCAAAACTGCTCGGGTCTCCAGGAAAAACGCTCAGGCCGGGCCCAAAACAGCTCAGGTTCCCAGGAAAAACGCTCAGGTCGAGTTAGAAACAGCTCAGGTCCCAGGAAAAACGCTCAGGGCGGGTCCGAAACAGCTCGGGTCCCCAGGAAAAACGCTCAGGCCGGGCCCAAAACAGCTCGGGTCCCCAGGAAAAACGCTCAGACCGGGTCCAAAACAGCTCGGGTCCCCAGGGAAAGACGCTCAGGTTGAGCCAGAAACTACTGCTTTGAGCCCAAAGAAAAAAGCTCAGGTCAAGCCAATAACTGCTCGAATCACAGGAATTCAACCATTCATGATGTATTTGTAAAAGTTCTAAATAATTACTTGACGTAAATTGTTTATTAATATATAGTAGGTTACATAAAGTAATTGATTACTTTTAGTAACTTTTATGATATTGGATGTACAAAAAAGTAACTACAATGTTTAATCCACACTACCTTGGGTAACATAATTAATGTAGTTGCTTCATATTTTATCTTATATCTCGAAATCGAGATAAATAACAACTCAATTGGAGGAAATTTAAAATGGCAAAATGGAACATCGATTTAGGACATTCAGCAATTAACTTTCAAGTAAAACACATGATGGTATCAAAAGTAAAAGGTGTATTTGATAGCTATACAGCAGATATTGAAGCAGCAGACCTTGCAGATTTAACAACAGCAAACATTAGCTTCACAATTGATGCAGCAAGTATTAACACACGTAGTGAAGATCGTGACAATCACTTAAAAGCTGAGGATTTCTTTGATGCAGACGCATATCCAACAATTACATTCAAATCAACAAATATTACTAAAAAATCAGCAGACCAATATGCCCTTACAGGTGATTTAACAATTAAAGATGTAACAAAATCAGTAACTTTTGAAACTGAATTTAATGGGAAAGGTACAAATCCATGGGGCCAAGAAGTTTATGGCTTTGAAGCTGAAACAACAATTAATCGTGAGGAATTTGGTCTTACTTGGAATGCTGCATTGGAAACAGGTGGCGTCTTAGTTGGTAAAGATATTAAAGTGACAGTTGAATTAGAAGTTAATCCAGCATAAACGTGATGAACTGTGTCTGAAGTAGTATACTTGGACACAGTTTTTTTGATTCAATCTTCCCCCGAAAAAGCTCCCATATTCCATAAATACAAAACAACAGCACTCTGTTAAAATAATCCGTAAATAAGTTACTTGCATATTTTTGGCAATGCTTGCATATAAAACACCATATTGTTTTTGGGGGCGATGGGATGAATGTGTTAGTGACAGGTGGCTACGGTTTTATTGGGAGTGCTGTGGCGAGGCGATTTCATAATGAAGGGGCAAATATATATATCATTGATAATTTAAGCACTGGTCATTTACGCAATGTCGAATTTGAACATAAATCCTATCTTTTGAATGTCGAAGATGAGGTCTGTGAGCATTTCTTTAAGGAAATTGCCTTTGACGTTGTTGTGCATTGTGCAGCCCAAACTAGTGTTCAAAAATCAATGCAAGAGCCAGTGAAGGATATATTGACGAACATTATTGGGCTTAGTCAGATGCTTTTCTTATCGTCAAAATATAAGGTAAAGCATTTTGTTTTTGCTTCGTCAGCAGCTGTGTATGGAGATAGTCATTATCCACCGTTAGAAGAAACGGATATTAGTGAACCCATTTCTATGTATGGTCTAAATAAAAGCATTGGGGAAACATACTGTGAAAAATGGCAAAAGGATTATGGATTGCCAACATTAATTTACAGATTTGCGAATGTATTTGGTCCAAGGCAATATATGCAGGGAGAAGCGGCTGTTATTCCTAGCATGCTAAAAAGCAGTATGGAAGGAAAGCCCTTTACGATTTATGGAGATGGAGAACAGACACGTGATTTCATTTATGTGGATGATATTGCAGATGCGATTTATGCTGGTGTTCAAGCGAAATTACAAGGAATTTATAATGTTTCAACGAATGAGGCATGGTCAATTCATCAAGTAATTTTATTACTACAGCATTTAAACCATCCATTAGAAATACAATATGCTCCTGCAAGAGAAGGTGATATCGAGCATTCATTTTTAAATAATGAAAAGCTTACAAATGCAATTGGATGGAAGCCTAAGATTTCCTTTGCAGAAGGCATAGAGCGTACATTGCAGGCATTACAAAATGAAAAAATAGTGGGAATTTAATAGAAGAGTTATTTTTATTCATTCAACGCCAAGCTAGGAACCTTGGCGTTGAGTTTTTATTTACATAACTGAAACTTTATTTGAAATTTCTTGAAGCGCTTTTTTCATCTGTTTGACTAATGGTTACAGAATAGAGAGCGTTAAGTAATACTAACACAGTAATAATTCAAATGTATAAGACTATAAAATTTCTGAATAGACGAATAATATTAATTTTTAAAGCTCCGTTTACAAATCTATAAAAATAGATATAATGAATTTTATGGAACCTTCACAAATCTATAAAGCATTATCAAACGATACAAGACGTCAAATATTATTATGGTTAAAGAATCCAGAGGAATTTTTTGATGAAAAACTTTATTTGCAACAAGGGATTAGTTTTCAAGTTGGAGTATGTGTAAGAGATATTCAATTAAAGGCAGGACTGGCTCAATCGGTTATCTCTAATTATTTATTAACTATGCAACAAGCTGGATTATTACAATCCGAACGTATTGGAAAGTGGACTTATTATCGTAGGAATGAGAAAACCATACAAGAATTTCGAGAGTACGTTCAAAAAGAATTATAAATAGAAAGGAGGATTTCTTTTTTTTTGCTCTATATATCTATATATATAGATATATATAAATGTATATATAAATTATGGTTTCACATCTATCAATTTTTGTAACAATATTCAACTAATTTTTATTAAATCAATTTAAGATTGGAGATTTTTATAAATGCGAAAAATAAATTCTTTACTTATTTTTATACTAGCAATAGGTGTATTTGGAATTATTACAACAGAAATGAGTATTGTCGGAGTATTACCACAAATAGCTCAAAAATTTGAGGTTTCAACCGCACAAGCAGGTTTGTTAGTAAGTATATTTGCTCTAGTTGTTGCTATATCTGGGCCATTTTTAATATTACTTGTGTCTGGGATTAATCGTAAGCTACTTTTATTAACAACAATATTTATATTTGTTATTTCTAATATTTTTTATGCTTATACAACACATTTTGAAATTATGCTTATTTTTCGTATTATACCTGCGGCACTTCACCCTCTATTCTTTTCAATAGCTCTTGTAACTGCAGCTAATCTTGTTCCTCCAGAAAAAAGCAGTCGAGCAGTTACTAAAGTTTTCATGGGAATTACGGTTGGCTTTGCTTTAGGTGTACCATTAACTTCTTATCTTACAGAACAGTTTTCATTAGAAATTGCTTTCTTGTTTGGAGCGATTGTAAATGCTGTAGCCTTTATAGGAATATTAATTTTGCTACCCTCTATGCCTGTTAAAGAAAAAATGTCTTTTGGCAAGCAAGTCGGTATATTACGAAAAACAGAATTATGGTTAAATATAGGAGCTGTTGTATTTATTTTTGCAGCTATGTTTTCGGTATACAGTTATTTTGCCGAATACCTTGCAAAAGTCACTCACATGAATGGCTCCTTGATTAGTATTATGTTGCTAATATTTGGTGTAATTATGATTTTAGGTAATTCTTTATTTGGATTTCTTTTACAAAGAAACATGTTGAAAACTGTAATATCTTTTCCGGTACTATATTTATTCGTTTACTTATTCGTTTATTATTTAGGTTCTTATTTCGTTCCAATGATTTTTATGGTATTCATTTGGGGAATCGTACATTCTGGCGGTTTAATCATTAGTCAGGCATGGTTAATAAGTGAAGCTAAAGAAGCCCCTGAATTTGGTAATAGCCTATTTGTTTCATTTTCAAATCTTGGAATAACTTTAGGAACATCTTTTGGCGGTTGGTTTATTTCTCAATTAGGAATTCATCAACTTATTTGGAGCGGCATTATTTTTTCACTACTTTCTTTTGTATTGATATTAATAAAAATAAAACTTTTCAACTCTAGTATTCTATCGCCATCAAATTAAAATAATTGGGAGCCCCAGTACGGAGCGAATGTGTTTTGTGCGAAAGCGAAGCGACAGCAACAATGATTTATCTGTGCGAAAGCGAAGCGACAGCAACAATAAGGCGGAGGAAGCGGCTCGACGTTCGCTCGTAGGACAGCGAGTAGCCTGTAGCGGAAATCATCGTCTTCCAATAATAAAAATGGTTAATGTATTGTTTGTTCCACGAAAAACGAGAAACTTTAAACTTATAGCGTTTTATAGATTAATCTTCACTCAACAAATATTTTTTGTAGCGTAAATGAAATGTCAGTTACAGAAGACCCCCATCTCTGAAGGTGGCGAAATGAATGCGGATGTGGTTCCTTTTCAGTGGGTGTCCAAACCAACTGAAATAACGGAACTCAGTCTAAGAACGCCACGTCCTGTGGCAACGACTGAGTGACCAACATCATGTTGGCCCAAAGCCTCCGGCGGATGTCACGGATTTTCAAAGGAATAAATTGTGCGAGCACAATTTAAAATCCGAACGCAATTACGCCAAGGCGAAATTGATTCTGCATTTAATTAGTATTAATCTGAGTAATATGTCTTTTTTCACGTCTATAGTATAATAATCTTTTAAAGGAATGTTGTGGAATTGAACGGGGGCTTACACATGCTTGTAGATTTTAGAGTGAAAAATTGTTTAAGTTATAAAGATGAAACACTATTTTCAATGGTGGCGGGAAGCCGTATTCGAAAATTAAAGGACTCACATACTATTCAGCTGGATGCCTTTCGACTTGTAAAAAGCGCCTTTATTTTTGGACCAAATGGCAGTGGAAAATCAAATTTGTTTACAGCTATTAAAGTGTTGCGTACGCTATTATTTAATTTTGAAAACCTTAATAATGTTAAACAACTACGCTTGCCCTACCAACCGTTTAAGCTAGGGGGGCAGCAAGAGCAACCAACTGAGTTTATGATTTCATTATTATTAGATGGGATTCTATATGATTATGAGGTACAGTATAATGCATCACAGGTACTTTATGAGAGCCTTACTAAGGAAACAAAGTCCACGAAGGAGCAGCTCTTTAGCAGACAGTGGGATGGGGCAGAATATTTATATGAAACGGCTCAACATACAGCTCTTGAATTGACAAAATATACAAGGAATAATACCGCTTTTTTATCTGTTTTAAATGTATTTAATGATTCTGATGCTACGAAAATATTTGAATGGTTTTTACATAAAATTCTGTTCTTAGATGAGGCCAATCGGTTATCAAGTCACCCTCTTATTCGTAAACTTGAAGAGGAGCCATTTAAGAGTGAGGTAATCAAGCTACTAAAAATTGCTGATTTTTCTATTCAGGATGTAACAGCTAGACGGGTTGAACGTAGAGAAAAAAATACTATTGGCTATGAATTTGACTCACCCGAAGTTATCCAAGAGGTTGATATTGATTTGCACTATTTATCGTTCGATGAAGCAGGTGCACCAATTGGAACAGAGACGATTAATTGGACGATGGATTCAAAGGGAACTGTGCGAATGCTGCATTTAGCCTGTGTTATGGTCGATGCATACAATAAAGGAAAGACCATTTTTATAGACGAATTTGATACGGCCTTTCATGTATCCATTTGCGAATTTTTAATGGCTATCATGAACAGCAAGCGAAATGTCTGCAATCAATTCGTTGTCACTAGCCATGAAATTGATTTACTAGACCAGCCACTCCGTTCCGATCAAATTTGGTTTGTTAATAAAAGCTTTAAAAATGAATCAGAATTATACTCCCTATTTGATTTTGCAGATTTGCAGAAGAAACGTGGAGATATTTCCTATGCAAAGCGTTACTTAAAAGGAGAGTTTGGTGCAACACCAATTATTAATGAATATTTATCAGATCAATATTTAAGTGAAGTGGAGGTATCTGAGCAGTGAGAGTACGTCAACAAGGAAATCGAACACTGCGTAAAACCATTTTAATTTATTGTGAAGGTGAAACAGAGCGCATTTATTTTGAGCAAATGCGTATTTTAAAGCGCTCTAAGATGGTAAGTGTCAAAATAAAAAATGTTAAACGTTCAGCGATTAAGCTAGCCCAGCATGCCTATCGAGATTCAAGCTATCAATATTTTGATGAGGTCTGGATTGTCTTTGATAAGGATGATTTAACGGAAAGGCAATTAGAGGAAGTCAATGATTTTTGTGAGGAGAAAAACATTTACATTGCTTACACAAATGAAGCATTTGAACTATGGCTACTCTTACATTTTGAGGAGGTCGATATTTCAGAAAAGTATCCTCGTGCTGTATTAAATGACAAAATGGAACAGCATCTAGGCGTCTCACGCTATTTTCGTCATAAGGCGAACGAGTCAGTTATTGCACCTATCGCATTGCGTCATGAGGTTGCGATAAAAAATTGCACAGAAATGATGGCATTTCGGGAAACACAGAGTCGTGACAATCCTTATTGCAATATACATGAAATGATAAAATACATATTTTAAAGTGAAATAGCAGATTTTCTAGTTACTATAGAAAATCTGCTCATAGTGTTGAAAAACTAAATGGTCAAGGGACTCTTTGTGAATACTACTAATTCAAATGAAGGTGATTTCCGTTCCAGGCTACTCGCTTTCCAGTGGGCGAGCGACGAGCCGCTTCCTGCGCTGACGCT